>QMVO01000179.1 GCA_003661125.1 Methanosarcinales archaeon | reverse complement strand
TCCGTATTTTGTCAGAGAGGGATTTTTATCGTTGAAAGAATTGGCTGTGCTACTTATTTCGGCTTGTAACATGAGAAAAGAGCCAATTCTTGCTGTTGTGGACGAAGAAAGCGACGTCACTTAGCGGATGAAGCTGTGAAGCGAAAGTTGGTGATAAAAATTCTGTGTTGGGGAAATTAATATGGATTTCCCCGTCACAATCTGCAACCGAAAATTTTATAAGGAGAGATTTACTTTAGTTCTTTTGGGTGCGTGGACACAAATGGTATTAAGTATCGGAGAAAGAATAAAAGGGTTCCTGTTCAGTCCTTCGGATACCTTCGACGCCTCTAAGGAAGATACGATTGGCGATGCCTTCAAGTATTTTGTCGTCATTCTGGCGATATTTGCAGTGATCGTTTCTGTTCTGATTGCAGTGCTATTTTCACTGTTCTCAGGAATGCTTGGAATGTCGGGAATACCTATGATGGCATTAGGGGCAGCGATGGGACCTTTGCTCGCTGTTGGCGCTTTTATCTGTGTACTCGTTGGTGGGATAATCGGTGTTTTCATTGACGGACTCTGGCTTCACATCTGGGTATACCTCGTTGGTGGTAGAAATGGAGTAGGGCAGACGATAAAAGCATTGATGTACGGATCGACACCGAGCTGCCTATTGGGATGGCTTCCAGTCGTAAACACCATTGCGCTGATATGGGCGCTCATTGTGGGAACCATCGGCGTAAGACAACTTCATGAGCTATCTACTGGAAAGGCAGTTCTCGCGGTGATTATCGCAATAGCGATTCCGCTAATCATTTACGTAGCAATACTTAGCGCGTTTATTGCAACGATGCCCGGACCAATGTTCCCAGGACCGAAAGGACCAAGATTTGGAGGATTTTGATTATCCTCCTCTTTTATTTTTTACCTCAACTTCACCGCGCTGAATGTGCGTGTTCCACTCACTTTAACTTGACCGCAGTTCCGTATGCAAGTATCTCCGCGGCGCCGCTCATCACCATAGAAGTCATAAACCGCACATTTACGATTGCATCCGCACCCATCTCCTCCGCCTTCTCCTTCATCCTCTTCAGCGCTATTTCCCTCGCTTCACTCATCATCTCTGTGTATTCCTTTATCTCACCGCCGACGATATGCCGAAATCCCGCGGCTATATCTTTGCCGAGATGCTTCGCCTGAATCACATTGCCTTTCACAATCCCTAAAACCTCCGCTATCTCCTTTCCGGGGACAAAATCCGTATTTACAACTGTTAGGGTCAAGGTCTCAAATCCTCCTCTCTTATCTCCTCTTTCATTTTCTTCCATTCTTTATATCGGTCAAAGCTCATTGTTATTATTAAAATAGCCGCGCCGATACCCATCATTGCTACACTGATCTTTATTCCAAGCAGTATCGTTAATTCTTCTATGTCTGGTTTGAAGAGTGGGTACATGCTATACGCTCCCATAATTACCAATCCCACGAGGAATACCGAAACACCCGCCCATGCTGTCGGTTTCATCAGTGCCTCCAATCCATCACCACTATCTCGAGCTCTTCTGGCAAATCTTCTTTGCGAAGCAAAAGCTTCTCCTCCTTTCTCACTCGCTTCTTGCCTTTCAGGAATTTGTCCTCCTTTTTTATGTTCAACCGGAGAGGAGGTGTCTTATAATGCATAGGAACTGCTATTTTCGGTTCTAATTGTTCCACCACTTCATTAGCACCTTTTGCATCTATGGTGTACACCCCGCCGACAGGGATAAACAGAATATCTATGTCTCTCTCTCTGATGCTTTTTAATTGGCTCGCTTCTAAAACATGCCCCAAATCGCCTAAATGGCATAACCTTATCTCATCCACATCGAACAAAAATACAGTATTCTCGCCTCTTTCTGCTCCTCTGGACGTATCATGGTATGTTTCAACACCGAAAAACCTCATTCCTTTACAAATATGCTCACCCGCGCCCCTTACCACTTCTGGATCTCCTTTCACCGCAGCTACATTATTGTGGTCGTAATGCTCATGGCTAACCGTGACGACATCCGCCGTTACTTCTGGCACTGGATACCCTATGCTTTCATCATAAGGGTCTGTAACTATTACCTTCCCATCCTTACTTATTATCTCAAAACAGGCATGTCCAAGCCATTTTATCTCCATTTCACTTCTGCCTCCTACTTCCTCCTTATTACCTTATTATTATCAATTGAATTAATTCCAGTAAGTGACTAATAAAAAATAAAAAGATAAAGATGCGCTCAAACTCAGAGGGGAAAAAATTGGTAATTGCCGCCGCTGGAACAGTTTTAGTGTTCTTAGTGCTTATTGTATTAGTAGCCACAATTGGCGGTGGTTTAAGATCGTTCGAACGGTCTAAAATAGCAATCGCAGATATTGACATATCTGCGGAAGCGCTTGGCATTGCCGATGCGGGGCTGAACGTGACCACGTCTCTGGATAACAGCGGAGATGCGAAATCAGGCGAAGTGGATGTTCTGGTAAAGGCATACGATGCGGATACGAATTTGCTTGTCGCTTCTAATGGGTCAAAAGTGGGGAAAATATGCGGAAGGGAGACAAAATCTGCGAGCACGCACTTGAAGCTTCCAAAGGAAGGTAGTTATAGACTGCAAATAGTTGTTTATGAAGACGGCAAAGGCATACTGCGGGGCGAAAGAAAGATTTATGGATTATCTCGATTAGAACCTCCTTCGGTTGCAAAAATATCCATACGGGAACTTGATTTCTTCGTGGAAGCAGTAGAAGTGGAGAGCGGAAGAAGGGGGAAAGAGAAGGAGTATGCAATCGTCAATACCACTCTATACATTGACAATCTCGGGAAAGACATCGGCGGTCTGAGAGCGTTGATAAAGGCGAGGGATAACGGAACGAGGTTAATAGCAGACAGGAGGTGGGAAGACCTCGGGGTTCTAAAAGAAGGTACTACATCGCTACATTACGCAGAGCTAAGGGTGCTCAATGGCAGGGATTATATATTTGAGATTCTAATATGGCAATCAGAGAGGATAATAAAGGAAGGCAGTGGGATGGTTATGTTAAGCCCTTTTGTGAACAGAACGGTAGTATTGGAGGCGAAAGAGAAGACGGTGGAAATTTCACCCAAGGTAGAAATTAGTGATTTCATCCCTCCTGGTGCACCGGTACCTAAACCTTATCCTACGCCAGTACCGGCGGCACCGGGCTTTGAAACATTATCTGCAGCCTTAGCACTTTTCATCGTCTTTGTTTTGCTGCTAAAGAAAAGGAGAAGAGGTATATAAGGATGGAAAAAGAAGAAGAAGAGGAAGGAAGGGGGAGATTTGCATCAGAGGATATTCTCAGGTATTTCAGGCTCGGTGTTTTCGTAATCCTTATGATCTTACTCGCCGTGGCTGTCTTTCAATTCTATTTCTTTGCTATGCATGCTATTTCCACGTTATTCAAGTATGAATACCGCTCTTTGGTTCAAGCAGGCTTCGTAGCATGTGTCATCGCTGTTGTCGTATATTTGCTGAGGGCGGTAATTATAAAGGAGAAATGAGAGCACTATACATAGGGCGATTCCAGCCCTATCATCTCGGGCATCATGCGGTAATAAAAGAAATCGCTTCTAAAGCGGATGAAGTTATTATTGTTATAGGATCAGCGCAAAGAAGCCACGAGTTGGAGAATCCTTTTACTGCTGGAGAACGCTATCTGATGATTTCAAAGTCCTTAAGGGATAATGGCATTTCCAACTTTTATATCGTGCCTATCCTGGATGTTAACTGGAACGCGGTCTGGGTTTCGCACGTTGAGTCATTGATGCCCCCTGTGGATGTAGTGTTTACAAATAACCCGTTAATAGCGCGCTTATTTAAAGAACGTGGCTACGAAGTTCAAGCTCCTTTGCTATTCAACAGGAAAGAATATTCAGGTAGCGAGATAAGAAGACGAATGCTGAACAACGAAAGTTGGGAGGTTTTGGTACCTAAAGCGGTTGCAGAAGTAATAAAAGAGACAAACGGGATAAGTAGGATGAAGACCCTGGCGAGAAGTGATACGGAGTAGGCGACACAAATTGCAAAACACATCCTAAATCCTAATATGCGATAAAAAAATAAAAAAGGGGTAAATTTTTTATATTCCCCCTATTTCAACTTTTTATTTTTGTTCTATGCTACTGCTTCTTCGATGTCTTCTCTTTTCACTGTCTTCCTTCCGGCATGCTTAGCGAGGCTTACGGCTTTTTTTGCCACCTTTTCACCGTATTCTTCCAATACCTCTACTAATGCCATACTCGCATCTTCGCTTACTCTCTCTGCTCCTGCGTTTCTCACTAACCTGGTTATAGGTGCTATTGGCAGTTCAGCCATTTTCATCACCATGATTAGATAATGGAAAGGGGTATATAAGCTTTTCGGTTATCTGACCACTGCAACCCAATCAAAACCAATGACCCAATGTCTTTTGCCTCATATCTTCAAAAGATGAGATGTCATAACCAAAAAGTTGCAGCACTCTATGCGCAACTGGTATCACCTGATGTTGGACATAATAAGCGACGTCAATTGTATATTTTCTCCCCTCCGCGGTTATTTCATTCCCTTCGC
>QMVO01000178.1 GCA_003661125.1 Methanosarcinales archaeon | reverse complement strand
GGTTATTTACCGAACATACAAGTCATGGCAGGGAATATGGCAGCGGTAATAGGCATCGTAGTAGGATTGGTGATAGGGATAGCGCTGATAGTGGGGAATGTAGTGATAGTGAGATGGGCGAGAAAGAGATATGGACCCTTTGTAGGTGAGTGAAAAAAATGGACCCAATTTTGGTGATAGTGGTATGTGTAATAGTAGGAGGAGTGTTAGCAAGTCTCGGTGTTCATCTGTTACCGGTGGGAGGAGCACCAGCGGCGATGGGGACAGCGACAGGAATAGCAACCGGGACAGTCATGCTCATGCTCGGAGCAGCAATGTGCGGGTTATTTACGGCATCATCGGTGGCGGAGTTTAGCGGTAATATTTTGCTTGTGTCGCTTTCCGGTGCCGTAGGGGCATGGATAATGATGGGCGTCACTATGCTCATGGCGAACCTCATCTATGTCTTCGGAACTGGTATTGTTCCCGCATCGGGCAGAGTAGACGTGGACCCGATAACGAAAGAATCGCAGAAAGAGTACAAGACACCACAATGTGATGGGCATGGAGTACCAAATGTGAGCTATATTTCGGGTATGATGGGAGCATTGGTGGGAGGATTCGGAGGTGCATTCATGTACTTCGCGCTGCTTAACTACGCAAACTTCGAAGCTACTATGGCAGGTGTAACGGCAATGGGAATCTTCGTAGCCAACGCGATTATCGCGGCTTACAACATCGGAGGCACCATAGAAGGATTCCATGACCCGAAGTTCAAGCGGCTTCCGAAGGCGCTCGTCACGTGCTTCGTTATCTCGCTGTTCTGTGGTGTTTCCGTATGGCTGGCAGCAAATTTAGGGGGGTTGTTGTAAAATGACGGTTACACCAGCAGTAGAGGAAGAAGAAAAGGTAGAAGCGAAGCCGGCGGAGGGATTTGTATTCCCACCAGATGAGACCAGGTTGGGAGTCATTTCAGCGATTATTGCAGTGATAATAGTGATCATACCTGGATTGCCAGCGGTGATAAAGGCAGTGGGCATGATATTCGCCTTACTATGGGGTGCCGATTCCGTTCGGAAGACCTCAAAATACGGGTTGGGGACCGGCGTTCCTTCAATAGGTGTACTAGCCATGGGCTATGGTATTGTAGGCGCATTGCTGGGAATAGCGTTCGTGTCTAAGATAGGATATCAGGTGGCGGCATTGGGTGGTGTCCTACTCATGGGCGTTCTCGGATTAATATCGGGCATGATGTCAAATAGCGAGAAGGTCATAGGGATGAAGATACCTAAGCTGGAACGAGGTATGATGGAGTTGGGAATGGCAGGCTCACTTGCAATGCTGCTTCAACTCTCCATTGTTGCAGGTTCGCTGAATTTTGATGTGGTGGTAGACAAAGCAATAAGTAACGGGCTCATAGCGTTGATGTTCGTTCTCTCTATGATGGCGATGTTCCATCCGTACAACGCATGTTTAGGACCTGACGAGAGAAGACCCAGGACGCTCATGGTCTCGGTAGAGATTTCAGGGTTGCTGAGCATCATACTGGGAATTGCTTTAGCGGCTACCCCAGGTTCAATGTGGGGAGTAGCAGACGGTGTATCTCTGATTATTTTCGGTGCACTCGTGTGGATAGTGTTCTACGTAAAATTCGTGAAGACAGCTATGCGTGAAGCATATTCAGTCGTAGGAACAGGGTTAATCAAGACGATAGGTTAGAGGAGGAAAAAGAGAAGAGAAGATGTTGGTAATAAATGAGAAGTATAGAGTGGTGCTGGACCCGGACTCGCTTAAAGTAGGAGAGAGCAGAGCAGGATTCTACAAAGTTAACCTTGCACCGATAGAAGAGCAAATAACTGTTTTGGAGACCGCAGTGGATGACCTTTTCAATTGCCTTGATCCAACAAGCGGGTTCGCAATGTCCCAGCCACATAGGGAAGGAGCGTTGAGTAAAGCAGGCTTCATAACGATGTTCGTGTTCGGAGTGATATTCGGCGTGTTGGCGGTAACACTTGCATTTTTTAGGTTAGGAGGGGCATGAGTATGGTAGAGAAGAAAGAAGTTCCGGATGGATGGCCGCTTGTCACCGGCGACTACGAAGTGGGCGACCCGGAGAGTTGCGTGGCAATTTCGTCAACGGGGTCTTATTTCCACATCGAACATCTGCCTGGAATTGCGATACAGGGACCTGATAAAACAGAGAACATCGGGTTAGAGAAGATGATAACGAATATTATCTCAAATCCGAACATAAGATTCCTCATCGTTGCCGGTGCGGAAGTTCCGGGGCATGTAAGCGGTGGTTCGATGATAGCGCTGTGGAAGAACGGCATTGATCCCTCTACCCGTAAGATAATAGACACAAAGGGGGCGATTCCATTCATCGAGAACCTGCCCGATGCCGCAGTCGAGCGATTCAGAAAACAGGTAGAAGTAATTGACATGATAGGCGTGGAAGATTACGGAGCGATAATGGCAAAAGTAAATGAGCTGAAGGCAAAGGACCCGGGAGCTTATCCAGAGGACCCGATGATCGTGAAGGTGGGCGAAGAAGAAGCGGTGGCGGCATTGATAGAAATGCCTTTAGCAATGCCCGCTTCTCCATACATGGACGTGATAAATCGAGCCACGACGGATATTACTTACAAGACACAGTTAATTGCACGGGACCAGAAGTTATCCTCAGGCATCTCAGTAAATGCTGTTCTGGGTATGTTGGCAGGACTGATAATTACTTTTATCTTTCTCCTGCCATTAATCATTTGGGGGGTGATATAGATGCCACCACAAAAAGTAGTGCAACAGACTCCGGAGACTGCGATGATAACTGCGAAGATAGAGGACTTGAAAAAGTCCATAACGTTAATAGGCAAGGATTCGAGATTCGCAGCAGGTCTCTGGGTGGGATTCATAAAAGGGATGGCAATCGGACTGTTCGTGGGTTTGCTTCTCACAGGATTTAAACTCATGGCATGGGTATAGGACGTAGGAGAAAGAAAGAATGGGAGAAGAGGAAAAAGGAGAAAAAGAGCTGGAAGAGGGGATAGAGAAAGAGGTAGGGGCAGAAGTGCTGGAGAAATTAGAAGAGGAACTGAAGGAGTTGGCAGTACCCGTTGCTACGACACCACCGGAGCACACAAAATTACTGGACAGATTAGCGGCAATGGACGAGAAGGTGGAGTTTGTCACGGGCGAGTTAGCGCAGCGACAGGGCGAGAAAATGGGTTTCGCGATTGGCATTTTATACGGGTTGATAATAGGAATACTTGTATATGTGATGTTCCTGGTAGGATAAAAGGGAGGAGAGAAAAATGTTTATATTTGATAGAAAGCAGGAAATATACGAAATTGGTGGAGTGAAGGTAGGAGGACAGCCAGGGGAGTGTGCAACAGTTCTTTGCGGGACGATATTCTACGCAAAGCATTATCTGGTCGAAGATGCAGAAAAAGGGATATTTGACAAGAAAGCAGCGGAAGATGTGATAAACAAGCAGGATGAGTTCTCAGATTTAACCGGGAATCCCTGCATGATGCAGATATTTTCAGAATCGCCGGAGGCAATGGAGAAAGAGATTGCGTTTTGTACAGAGAAGAGTGACTCACCTTTCTTGATTGACTCGACTGTGGCGGAGGCGAAGATAGCGGGGCTAAAGTATGTGGATGAAGTGGGACTGACAGAGAGAGCAGTGTATAATTCAATAAACGTGTCGTGTGCATCAGAGGAGCTGGAAATAATTGGCGAATCCAAATTGGAAGCGGCGATTCTCCTGGCGTTTAACCCAAAAGATTCAACGGTGGCAGGGAAGATGGATCTGTTAGAGACAGGAGCAGGTACCTTTGAGAAGGGATTGGTGCAGCTTGCACGGGACCTGGGCATAACGAAACTGATGTGCGACCCGGCTACACTGCCAATAGGAGCAGGTGTGGGCTCGTCCGTTGCATCTGGCTACGTCATTAAGTCGAAATACGGTATTGCGGTAGGGTTGGGTATCCATAATGCACCTTCTGCCTGGACATGGCTGAAGACGTTCCGGAAGGAGCATGCGACAAAAGGACCAAGTGGTTGGGAAGGGCTTGGCGCGGATGTGTTCCATATCTGTGACATAGGCTCTAATGTTATCCCGGTAATAGCGGGTCAGGATTTCGTGCTTTATGGACCAATAGAGAATGCACCGACGGTATTCCCACTGGTTGGCATGGCTGATATGATTGTAGCAGAGGCAAACGCGGCAGAACACGAAATTGAAGCGCAGGAGCCACATCCATATCTAAAAATGTCGGCGTAAAGTAGGGAGAAAACCACAAAAAACAAAAAAGTTTTTTTTTATTTATTTTTATTTTTACACCCATGTTATTTCCCGTATTACTGATAATGTCTTCTTCGCCTCATCGAACGATTTCACTCTGTACCTTACTTTGCCCCCATCCAAAGATGTAATTCTCTCAAGGTTTTTTTCTCCCTCGGTATCATAAGATGCTCTTTCCTCCTCCGGTGCTACTTCTTCCTTTTCGCTCCCATATATCGCTATTTTCCATCTCTTTGCAAGTTCCAGTCTTATTACCTCATCAATGGTCAAAAGCTCTCCTTCTTTTATTTCCATCTTGC
>QMVO01000177.1 GCA_003661125.1 Methanosarcinales archaeon | reverse complement strand
ATTGAGAGCTATGTAACTATTTTTGAAGATGCATATAAAAAGAACATAGAGGGCAGAGAGCCGGATACACTTTATAAGCCGATAATTGATCTGCTAGGAAGGGGAGGGAAAAGGTTAAGACCCTCTTTGTGTCTCATGGCTTGCGAGTTGGTAGGAGGCGAGATAAAAAAGGCGCTGCCTACTGCGATATGTATCGAGTTCTTCCATAATTTCTCGTTAGTTCACGATGACATAGAGGATGATAGCAAGCTGAGGCGCGGAGAGCCGACTTTGCACGTAAAATATGGAGTCCCTATTGCGTTAAACGCTGGGGATGGGTTATACGGATTGTGTTTCGAAGTGCTGAAAGAGAACAGGGGTTTGCTGGGTGTGGAGCGTGCCTGGATGATATTTGAAGAGATTGCCGAGCTTTGTGTTGTGCTTGCAGAGGGGCAAGCAATGGACCTTATGTATAGGGATGGAAGGGCGATGAGCGAATCGGAAGTAATAGAAACGCTGAGAAAAAAGACCGGGCAACTATTTGCAGTTTCCGCCAAATGCGGCGCCATCGCTGGTGGTGCACCGTACGAAGTAGCAGAGGTTTTAGGCAGTGCCTGGGAGGACATTGGAATTGCTTTCCAGATAAGAGATGATATTCTTAACGTGGTGGGGGGAGATGCGAAATACGGAAAGAGGATAGGAGAGGATATTGCAGAAGGGAAACCCACTTTGCTGCTCATTAACTGCTTGGAACACTGCGAAGCTCGTGAAAAAGAAAAGATTTATGAATGTCTTCATAATTACAATAAAGCAAAAATAGAAGAGGTCGTTAAATTGTTCAGGAAGTACGGATCAATAGACTATTCGGAGGAAATAGCGATGCGATACTTGCGCTGCGGAACAGATAAGATAAGAAAGATGTATATAAAAGGAGATGGTAAAAACAAAAAGGGAGAGGAGATAAAGGAGAAGATGGTAGCATTGGCAGAATATTTTGTGAAGAGAGAAAGGTGAAAAGAGGAGATAAGAGGGGAAATGGAAAGGAACAAGGATAAGAGATTCGGAAGAGGTGCAAATGCCTGCCGACGATGTGGGCGGAGTCGTGGCTTAATTCGTAGATACGGGATTTATCTGTGTAGGCAGTGCTTCAGAGAGATAGCAAGGGATATAGGGTTTAAGAAGTACAACTAAAACCTTTTCTTAAGAAGAGAGGTTAAATATGTATAGGAATGACAAAAAATAGGAGGAGAAAATGTCGCTAAACGACCCGCTTGCTGATGCTCTTTCGCACATAAAGAATACAGAAAGAGTTGGTAAGATGGAATGCGAGATAAAACCAGCTTCAAAGCTAATAGGGAACGTGCTGGGAGTAATGCAAGAAGGAGGCTACATAGACGAGTTTGAATTTGTGGAAGATGGAAAGGCGGGGGTTTTCAAGGTGAAGCTTCGCGGTAAGATAAACAATTGCAATGCGATAAAGCCGAGGTTTTACGTCCGAGTGAAGGAATACGAAAAATGGGAGAAGAGGTTTTTACCTGCGAGAGATTTTGGCTTGTTAATCGTTACGACTTCGAAAGGAGTAATGTCACATGAAAAAGCATTTGAAGCAGGGGTAGGCGGGCAATTGCTGGCTTTTGTGTACTAAATCGAACCTTTTAGCGTTTGATCCAAAAACAGAAGGCGTGTCGGAAGCAGAAAGGATCAAGAAGGATATAGCGCTTTTTGAAGAGAGTATGATCGAGCTGGAGTCGTCTTTGCTGGATAATGAAGAGGAAGAGGTTGTAGAACTCGCGAAGAGCTATTATAAGGACACGAAGTATTATTTTGAAAAAGGCGATTACTTTACTGCTTTTGGATGCATAAACTATGCACATGGGCTGTTAGATGGGATAAAGAAGGTGAAAAAGGGTTGAGATCAAACCATCATAATCAGATACCCAACAACAAACCCAATTATCGCACCCGAATTAAGAAAAGGCAGCCCTGCATGCGGTTTTCCTCTGCCCGCAATCCTGCTCAGCACAGCATAACCCGCCAAAGTTCCTATTAACGTGCCCAACGCCGGTGCTACACTTACATATGTTACAAATGCAGACACAACCAGCAAAGAAGGGATAATTGCATCGCCGAGCCCCATGAAGAAAGCCTCTTCCATCCCGGTCTTACCCCTTCCCTGGTCTTTACCTCGCAGTAAAGAGAAGCTCCGCTTCCTCGGCAGGACGAAAAGAATTGGTAGTTTCAAATCAACGATAGACTCTGCTAATGACACCATGTGCTTTGTCTTGTAAACCGCAATTGCATCATACACTGCTAATATCGTCATCAAAAGCAGAACCGGAAGTACGTCGAGGGAAATACCAAATATCGCCGCCGCTCCTCCTCCTATCATCAAACCTGTTGCATCAAGGACGTACCACTCAGGATATTTATACAATAGAAGAATAAGCCCAAGTGTGCTAACTAAGGGAATATGATTATAGGGAACAAGGACTGCCATCACATAATATATTGTTACCGCTACCGCTGCGAGCATCACGAAATAAACAAGCCTTTTTCCTCCAAATCTAAGTATGATAAGAATGAGTGCGGTGAAGCCTATAATGAGCATGAAAAAAAGGGCAGGATTCCACATTGACTCAGGATTTTGAAATGCCTTTACGCCAGAAACTTCAAATGGCGTTGCCAGCATTAATGCAATTGCTGCAGTAAGCACGATAAAAACTCCCATCCCTATACACAGCGCAATACTTACCTCTTGTGCTTTTTCTTCTTCGTTCATTACGTAGTTAACTCATTTCATTATATTTCTTTTCAGAAATAAAGCCAATCTTTTGCTATCTCTGTCTTTTTTTATCATAATATCCGTTTTGAGCACATCCACCTTATCATTCATATTCACCGGGCATTTGTCGCTCTTGTCAATCACCAGCACATCTAAGAAATCCTCGTAATACTTTAATACTCCATAAGGAGATACTTCAAACCCTTTTGCGCGCATAAATTTTCCTGCAGGACCACTCACTGCTTCGGTGCCAATGATTGGTGAAATCGCTACCACGATTTTCCACTTTAGCAGTTCCTTTATCCCTTTCAAATTGAGAATGGGTCCGATGCTGGTTATCGGATTGCTCGGCCCTATGAGCACCAGAGCGTCTGATTCTTTCTTCAGCACCTGTACAACTGCTTCTGACGGTTTTGCCTTCTCTATCCCTTCAAAAAAAACATCGAACACGTCAGGCTCACCCTTTTGTGCCACCCAGAACTCCTGAAAATGGAGTTTGCCTGCCGGCGTAAGAATCTTCGTGCTTACAGTCGCGGGCTCATCAGTCATCGGCAGTATCCTTATCTTCTCGTGAATGCCAAAGTTTCGTGCAAGGACGGCAGTCGTCTCAGTCAGACTTTTTCCTTCCCTCAGCAATTCTGACCTGATGATGTGCGTTGCTCTATCTTTATCACCAATCATCATTGGTTCCTCGTGACTCAACCGCTTCAAAGCGTTATACGTACAAAAACTGTCATCCTTGATGCCCCACCAGGTATTCTTGTCTATTGTTCCTGCCAGGGTGTACAATACAGAATCTATATCTGGGCAAACCAAATTACCGGAAATCCAAACATCTTCCGCAGTATTTACGATTATATTCAGCTCTTCTCCCTTGAATGCGTGCTTCAGCCCCGTCAACAGCTTTGGTGTCCCAGTACCGCCCGAAAGAATAATCATTTTAAATCACGCTTTTATACACTTCCAACGTCCGTTCTGCTATCTTATCCCACGTATAGTCACGTTCAACCATCCGCCTTGACTCTGCACCCATCTTTTCCAGGTCTTCACTTAGTATCTCTTTTATTGCATCCCTTATCTCCTTCGCAGACGCGCCGCAGATAATGCCATTTTTCTGAACGAAGTATTTGTTATCCCCGACATCAGTAGCAATTATGGGCAGTCCCGATGCCATCGCTTCGAGCAATGCAATTGGTTGTGCCTCGAGCTTAGAAGGTAATAAGAAAATGTCCACGCTTCGATAAAAAGAAGGCGCGTCTTCCACATATCCCAAAACCTTTATTCTTTCGTCTTCCCTCTTTTTTATCTTTTCATATAAAGGTCCGGTTCCCGCAATTTTTAAATATAGGTTATGTGATCCAGATTCCGACGTCAATGTCTTCACCGCCCTTATCATATTCATTATATTCTTTTCAGGCGATAATCGCCCAAGATAGCCTATGCAGACTCCCTTTTTCTTCCTGACTCCTGCTTTTTCATCTTCTTCCAGTGGATAAAAGCGAGTTGTATCCACTCCATTTGGTATAACCACTGTTTCGGTTCCGTTGCCGTTATCATCTCCCACATAGCCACTGCTATATTTACGAATCTCGGCTGCTATTTCCGCACTCACAGATATAAACTTCTTTGATCGCCCAGCGTATAAGGAAGCAAGTGTGGCGATAAGTAATTTTGCAAACTCCCCTCCCAGGCAATCTCCGGCGGGGATATGGAAGGTGTTGACGAGGCTGTGTTCAGAACAAATAGAAGAAAAAGGCAGGAAAAATTCCGAAAACGTTGCTGCGTGGTGTATATGGAGAACATCACAGTCTTCTACTTCCTCTTTT
>QMVO01000176.1 GCA_003661125.1 Methanosarcinales archaeon | reverse complement strand
ATAGTAATATTACTTGTTTTTTCCGGATGCGTGGATATCACGGCTAACTGGTTTTTGGATGCCGAGGGTGTTATTAAAAATACTGTAATAGTTGAAACCAGCACCATGATCCAAGCCGATGCACAGATGTTTATAACAGCTTTAAAATTTGCTTTGCCACAAATATTTCGAGACATTCTATGGCGTACATCCGAAAAAGAAAATGTTTATTTTCTTACACCGCAATCAACCCTTACTATTTCGGATCTTAAACATGCAGGTTTAAACATTATGTTCTCTTCTGAAAGATTTGAATTAGAAATTCCAAAAGTATTGGAAGATGAACCTCTGTCACCAGATGATGTTGTTCTAACCCTTACAATAGTATTCCCCTGGAATATTGATATAGCCAATACTACAGATGTGCAAGGCAATAAAGTTACATGGCGTGTGACAAAACGGATGTTATATAAAGGAACAACTTTAAAAGCCCTATTTCTTAAACCATGAATTAGCGAATAAGGAGGAATAAAGAATGCATGTTGCCGCATTTGTGTTAGGATTGATTACTTCTTTTCTTTTGCTAGGTCAAACTGCTTTAGTAGGTTGTGGAATAGCTTTTGTTGAATTTCTTCAATCACCACCACCAGAAGGACCAACTTTTATGGAAGGTGCTGCAATAGGTTTTCTAGCATTTATTTTAGGTATCATCGGCTCTTCATTAGCTTTTCATCATGGCATAGCCAGCGGCATTCTTTTGTTGCTAACTTTTCTAATCTGTTTAGCAGGAGCACTAATGACTCCCTTTATAAGCTTAGGTCTATGGGGTGCCTTGTTTCTTTTAAGCGCTATCTTTGCTTTTGCTGGTGCTAAGAGAAAGAAACCAGCTGAAATGGAAGAATAACTTCCATGATCGTAAAATGAGAGGGGAGAAAAGTATGGATGCCTTGAAAGTATTATACCTTATAAGCCCTTGGGCTGCAGTAATTGTGAGTCTTATCATGGTATGGGAAATGCGCGCGCATCGTAAATTCCAAAAGAACATTTTACGAGCTAAAGTTATACCCGATTTTACTTCTAATGCTCAAAACGGATACCCAAGTTTGGCCAATATTACATTAGAAAATGTATCGGATGGCTGGGCATATAACGTACAGCTGGGCATATTTATGATATTTAAGTCCATTATTAATCACGAAAGTGAAGCTAAATTATATTGTGTTTCGCTACATAAAGACGTCCTAGCTCCGCGTACGTCATTAGAAGCACATAAGGAATACATTACATATGATAAGCAACAACTGTCAAAAGCAATGCATGATATATTTGGAGAAAGATTTAGGTATATTAAGAAACGCATTCAAAAGCATATTCAAGACCTATTCGACTTTCAAGGTGTAATGATTGTTACATACCGTGATTTCTTTGACAACAATAGGTTGGTACTTCGCTTTTTCGATGTTAATGAAAGAGTTAGCATTTTTCCAGATAAGTCTATAGTTGAATAGCGAGGTGAAAGAATGTCAAAGGATGGTAACTGGATTCCTCCGCAACACGCGGGTATAAAGGAAAAAATAGTTCAGGGCTATCTAAGAATATGGTTTACGCGACTGAGCTCGACGTCCAGTGTGCTTTCATATTTAGACGGTTTTGCAGGTCCAGGGATATATGACGATGGAATAATTGGATCTCCTATTGTTGCTATGGAAGAAGCAGCATGGGCTTTAAAAAGACACACAGAAACTTATATCCGGCTAGCATTTATAGAAAAGAATCGCACAATATTCGAAAAGCTCAAAAAGAACGTTGAGAATTACCAAAGGAATCTCGAGAAAAAATACGGCCCAAGTGTTACAAAACGTATCCGTGTTCTTGTGGAAAATATGGATTTTCGGTACGTTATTGAAACAATGACTTTTAGCCCTTGGAAAAACCGCCTACATCCGATTCCATCTTTTGTGTTTCTGGATCCTTTCGGAATTACCAAATCTGGTTTTTCATTCGATTGGTTGAGAACCTTTGCAGAAAGGAGCAATGTAGAGCTCTTATTAAATTTCTACGTTCAAGGTATAGAACGGAACCGTTCGACAATATCTAAAGAACGTATTAACCAGATATTTGGAGAATACATCGACATCTCAAATAAAAGTGTTGAAGAGATAGTTAAATGGTTTCGAAACAAAATAAGGCAGGAATTGAACATGAAAGTTCTACTATATGAAATGAGGAATACTCGAAATCGAATATTGTATTATCTTGTGTTTATTACTAAGAGCCCAGAAGGTATAAAGAAAATGAAGGAGGTTATGGGAAACTTGAGTGGAAAATACTTTTACTTCACCAATGAAGGGCATTCTGATCAATTGCATTTGCTGAGACATGACTTTCCTGAATTTCAAAACGATTTCCTAAATAGATTTGCAAAGCAAGAAATAACCGTCGATGATATCTTTAATTATTATGTAGCTTCAGACGAATATATTTGGACGGAAAAAGACATCCGAGAGTTTTTGAAACATCTTGAAGATGATGGTAGCATAACAGTTAAGCCTTTTAAAACAGATGGTAAAAAGAGAAGGAAGAATACTTTTCCATCTAACGCAGTGATTGTAGTTCTATAATCTCATTAAAACTGGTTTTGGATATTCATTCCATACTTTTCCATCAAGCATTCTCCCGTTTTTCTTTTTATTAATCCCTCCCCACTGTTTGAAAAAGAAAGCAACGTCTTGAGCTTTGACCATGTTGCGTATATGCCTAACCCACTCGGGATCCATAGGTCTTGCTCCAGGTCCACTTTCTCCGCCTACTATTACCCAATCAATGCCATGCAAGTCAATTGTCGGCATATCGCTGAGTAAAGGTTCCATTGAAATGAATTTTACAATCGCTGGAATACGTTTGAGTATCTTTATTCTGGATATATACATCCTATGTTCAACAGTAACACCTGCCCAAATATTTGGAGTCCAATGTACTTTACTTGCAATTTCAAACATTCTTTCTACACGCTTTGTAAGTACTTGAAAGATATGCCAATGAGCTCTATTCATCACATCAAAAACACTTTCAATGAATTCATCTGGAACATCTTCATGAAATAAGTCTCCCATGGATACTACAAAAATCATCATAGGTTTTTTCCATAAAAGAGGTTTCGTAAGTTCTTCAGGATGAAGTGTCACTTTGAAACCGTTTCTATATTTTGGATACCCAATTCGCTGAAGTCTTTTTGCGAAACGTTCCGCATAGCAATTAGAACATCCCAAACTTATTTTAGAGCATCCTGTTACAGGGTTCCATGTCGATTCCGTCCATTCAATTTTTGACTTTAAAGCCATGTATATCCCTCTCTTTTGAAAAGCTCATAATAATTATAGCATTCTAACAGAATTTGCATCATTCCCCCTGAGATAAGTTATACTATACATTAGTATACCTTATCAAGGGGGAATTTTTTATGAAGCGTGCTGCGGCGTATGCGAGGGTTTCAACTTCTAAGCAAAGCGAAACTTCCATAGAAACCCAATTTCAACGTATTGAAGAATTTTGCAAGCTACACAATTATGTAATCGTTGATTATTTCTTCGACAAAATGTCTGGTGCTGAAGTCAATCGTCCAGCATTTCAAAAAATGATTAAGAACGCACTTGAAGGCAAGTATGATGTCATCATTGTAGAAAAGTATGATCGTTTCTTTCGAGATGATATAGAAGACAGACGTTATACCCGTATGCTCGAAGCTAATGGAGTGCTTGTATTATCTGTGAGCGAAGGGATAGATCCATCTTCATTGACTGGCAAGCTTTTACGAATGATAATGTCTGATTTCAACTGGTTCTATCGCGAAAATCTAAAAGATGAAATAAAAAAGAAAAGCGTGGCAGTAGCTCGCAGAGGATATTGGATGGGAGGCATACCACCATATGGCTATGAAGTGCAATACATAAAAGACCCAGAAGGACGCAGGAGAGCTGTATTGGCCATAAAGGAGGATGAAGCGCCGGTGGTACAGCAAATATTCCAAATGTTTGCAAAAGGATTATCCTACCGCAAGATTGCCCAAGAGCTTAATAAACAGGGGTTCACAACACGCAAAGGACGTCCTTGGGCTCCGGCTACAATTCGTGAGATTCTACACAATGAAAAATATGGCGGCATTTACTACTACAATCGAGGCACAAAGCACAATTATCA
The DNA here is from genome assembly GCA_003661125.1 of Methanosarcinales archaeon. Taxonomy (GTDB): domain Archaea; phylum Halobacteriota; class Syntropharchaeia; order Alkanophagales; family Methanospirareceae; genus QMVO01. Next base: position 417 of record QMVO01000176.1, on the reverse strand, counting down.
TGCTAAACGATCGGATACTATATATGTTCCTGGTGCAGTACCTGCTATCGTAGACAAAGAAACATTTCGAAAGGTTCGGGAACGCTTGCAAAGTTATAGAACTCCGCGCATGCGAAAGCACAATTATTTTTTAACAGGAATTATCTTTTGCGGTCGATGCGGGGAGCCTATGCATGGTTCCAGTGGAGGGATTCCCAGGTATGCTTGCAAAAACAAACATACAGTATCGGCAGCAAAAATAGAGAAAGCAACGATTGAGTACATAAATCGCAAGATTTTAGCTATAGACAATATCAATTTTGAAGTTTTAGCAGAAGAATTGAATCGCATGGCTCTAGAAAACGATGCTCATATTCAGGAAAAGATAAAGGAACTTCGAAAACAACTCAATAAGGTTAATGAAGAGATAAACAATGT
>QMVO01000175.1 GCA_003661125.1 Methanosarcinales archaeon | reverse complement strand
TATGATAGGCAGAAAGAGGATGACAGAATCAGAAAAGGGGGGAATCGCGATGTAGAGGCTCTGTTAAAGGAGATTGAAAGGATGAATAAAGAGCTCTCTGTTGGGGGTGAAATGTGAAACTATAGGAATGAGAAGCTGTAGACATTTATGGGTGTAAGAAAAATACCTAATTTGGAATATCTCTATAAATTGCATTCCAAATTAGACATAAATGATATATCAACGTTTTTCAGAGGAATATTCAAAGTATCCAAGAGAAGGAGGCAAAAGGGAAGGAGATACATCCTTATAGACGCGACGCCGATCAAAATCGACCTGAATACATGGAGAAACAGGAGAAGGATCGGAAAGGATGGAAAACCGTACAAATGGTCTTATTACCCTCTGAAGGGTATTATGTTGGTTTTAAGCTGATCGTTGCGATAGACGCCGAGAATTACGAGCTCTTAGGTTATGAACTCTACGATGGATGCCCAAATGATGCAATTATACTTATTCCATTCCTTGAAAAGCTACACAATGCGAAAAAGATGAGAATGGGCGATGTAATCATCTGTGATAAAGGATCTATAGCTCAATGAAGAATTATATAGTCACCATTAATCGTTTTTTCGTTGTTCCAATTATTTATCAGAGGAAAAATACAAATATGAAGAGGATTATGGCAAATCTCGTCCCTCCGCTCGATGTATGGGCTGGGAAGGCTTATTTGCTTGATATTTGGAGGAAAATCATAAAATCAGACGTGAATTTCTTAGACTGCTTGAAGGGTGGGAAGCATTCAGTGAAAAGCGGAGCAGAATTGATGTATTATTCGATATTGTGAAGAATACGCTTGGATTGAAGTCTTTGCATCAATATACTGGTAGAAGTGTTGAAAAGAGGGTGTGTCGTACCTTCCATAAGCGTACGTTCTTTTCGACACAGGTTCGATGAGATCGTATGTTAGAAAAGAGTTCGCTTCTAAGGTCAGGTGGAGCACAATACCTTTCAAAATAGGGTTAGGAGGTCGCCTTTATGAGATTGAGGAAGCGTGTGCATTGAATTGTGCAATAGATGGGTTGGGATTTGATATAGAGGCGCATCCAGTTGAGAATATTGGGACAGATGAGCAGGGACAGCGAATAGATGCAATAATAGGTGCGATGGGGATGGAGAAATGGAGCTTGATTCCAGACCCCAGTACAGGTTCGATAGACCTAACAGCACTTCGTAAAAGGAAGTTCATCGAATTTTAAATCAACCTGCCATACATCTCAATCGCTTTCTTTATATCTTCCTCCCTTAACAAACCATGCGGAGTCGGTACCTCAAAAATCCGCTTCGGTATGCGCAGTTTTGCAAGGTCAACCCCTTCTCTGAACTTAAAGTCCATTTTAGCTCGGTGAATAACTCTGCCAAGGTCTTCTAATTTTCCCTCTGTCCAGTTTCCTATCCCTATCGCATCTAAAGCCTTTGTTACCCTCTCTGCGGTGAACACTTTCCTCGCAAAGAAGCACACCACGAGACTTGACAGTATTTGTCGCCATTCTTCTTCCTTTAATAACGCTCTCACCACTTCTTCAAGCGTGAATTCTTTTCCCATCAGCTTCTGGTCGAGGTCGTATCCTGCGGAATCAAGATGGCTGTGCCTTGCACCCAGGAGATTGTTCAGGTAGCATGCAATTCCAGTATGATATTCCGGCATCTCATTACCGCCAAATGCGAGTGCATACTCCTGCCCGCCATAGACGCTGGATGCATATTCTGAGCCCTTAGCCAGATTTTGATAGAATTCGTTTGGCATCATCACTATCTTCTCTATTGCCTCGGAATAGGCTTGAACATCTCCCCATTGTAACTCAAGACCATCGGTATGCTCTTTTGTTATTATCCCACGCTCATACGCTTCCGTAGCCCATGCTAAGGTCACTCCTGTGCTTATCGCGTCCATGCCAATCCGGTCAACCACGTCAATCAGCCTCAGACAATCCTCCGCACGGTTCATCCCAAGCATAAAACCAAGTGCGTAAATTGTCTCGTTGTCATAAGGAATGATTGAGGTCTTGAAATAATAGCCGGGCTCGTAAAGTTCTCTGAGCGATGCTAAATGAATACAACCCACCGGGCAATGCGAGCATGAAACCCGTCTCGAAAGAAACTTCTCGGCAAAGTTCTCACCCGATAATTCTCTTGCAATCTCCTCCAGTGCGCGTGCGGATTTTAAATTCTTATACGCCATCCCTCCGATTTTATTCAAATCATATATCTTTCCAGCCGTGCCCAAATCATGATATTTCTCCATCGCATCTGTTTCAACCACAACATCCTGTATCTCATCGTAAACGAGTTTGTATTCCCTTCTCTTACCTTTTGGTATTTCTATACTCTTATCTGCTGATATAACTATTGCTTTCAGTTTCTTCGAGCCCATCACCGCACCTAAACCAAGTCGTCCAAAATGACGATATGTTTCGCATACCGCACAGGCATACCTCACCATTTTCTCCCCCGCTCTTCCAATCCGTATAATGGTTCTTACACCTGCGCCGGGCTCTACTTCTCTTAAAATCCTGCCGACTGCTACCGCTTCTATACCCCAGATAGAGGAAGCATCTCTGAACTTTACTTCGTCACCGTGAATTGCCAGGTACAGCGGGAGGTCACTTGAACCTTTGATGACCATTGCCCCGTAACCTGCAAGCTTAATCGCCATCGCACTTCTTCCACCGGTGTGGCTTTCTCCGAGATTGCCGGTTAATGGCGATTTGAACATCGCTACAGTCTTAGAAGCGGAGGGATATAGTGCGGTAAGAGGACCGACAGCAAAAATTATCGGGTTCGATGCACTTAAAGGGTCTATACCCTGCGGGCATTCTTCTTCCAGAAGCTTTATCGCAACACCCGAACCGCCGAGATATTCATCAAATAAATCTCCTCTTTCCTCTACCCTGATTTCTTTCTTCGTTAAATTCACATACAGAACCTTGTTCATTTCTTTTGCTCCCATCTTTAGATTTAGGTGGATGATAATGAAATCACCCCCTTCTTTTATTCTTTCTCTTCTCATAAAAAGTTATCCATTGAAAGAAGCAAAACAATTTTGGGAACTTGCTCAATATTAGGTGGGGATTTTTGATGAAATCGCGTAAAAACACCATCGCAACTCAAATAAAACAGATTTACCACAACTTATTGAGCAAATACAATTTTGGCGTTTGTTCCCTCTTTACATCGCTTATCTGCGGTATGTGATGAATTTACCTGAGTGCTGAGCGTCATTCATGCGTCTATTGACGATTCTACCCACGCTAAATATTTATCATATCCCGCAACAATCGGAAGTGCGATAATCTCCGGCAGCTCATAGCTGTGGACTTCTTTTATTTTTTCTATAATCCTATCCACCTTGCTTTTTTCTGTCTTGATTATCAGCAAAGCCTCCTTATCTTCGCAAAACTCGCCCTTCCATCTGTAATACGAGTTTACCTCTGCAACATTCACACATGCAGCCAGCTTTTCTTCTACCAAAAGCCGTGCTATCTTTTCGGATTCTTTCACACCTGCCGTGCACAGCACCACGAAGAAATCCTTTTTCATTTCTCAGTGCTAAGTTCTTCCAGTACTTCCCTGGGCAATTGTTTGGCAATATCTATCTTCTTTACGCAAGCGGTCTTTATCCCTCTCTTCTTCGCTTCTTCCCTCAAAGCCTTCGTTTTTATCTTCTTCACCAATTCTTCTAACTCCTTCTCTTCCTCCATACCCATACTTATCACCAACCTTTTTATATAACAATTGTTATATATAAAAGGTGTATATAAATTTTAATAACAGAGGAGGTAATTGCGATGTGTAGCGTAGGTGGGGGCGACTTCAATTTGGAAATAGAGAAGATAGAAGTAACGAGATACAGGTGCAATGACTGTGGAAACAAGTTTGACGGGATGGGAGAAAAAGTGGTCTGTCCTTCATGCCACTCGGAAAACGTTGTGAAAGCGTAAAAAAATCCAGTCCGTGAATAGCCACAGAAGCTGGTGCATGGCACAGTTGCCGGGATCAGCGGAGCAAAAAAATGAAAAAGGATTTGGATACGCTGTTAGAGGAATTAACGCATATTCATTCAGATTTTAAACTCATCTCCACCGATAAGGTTGAAGTAGGCGATTGGGTTCGTTGGAGATGCAGGTATGGATGTAAAGCGTATGGCAAGCATCTGAACTGCCCGCCTTTTGTGCCATCGCCGGAAGAGACGAGGAAACTGATACGGTGTTATGAGCGCGCGATAGTTGCGAGATTTGACGCCAAACCTAACTTAGATGTCCCTCCTTCGCATATACACCATTTCCTCTGGGATGCCATAAAAGTGTTCTATGACACGATGTTTGAGATGGAAAGGCACGCATTTCTATCTGGCTATTACAAAGCGTTCGCAATGGTCGGGCTTTGCTGTGCGTATTGTAATGAATGCATTCCAGAGCGGGAAAATTTTTTAGATCATGCGGCGAAGAGGTTTTGTGTACATCAACATAAGATGAGACCAGGGATGGAGGCATGTGGGATAGATGTGTTTAAGACGGTCAGAAATGCGGGATACGAAGTGGAAGTGCTAACATCACCTTATGAAAAGATAACCTTTTTTGGGCTGCT
>QMVO01000174.1 GCA_003661125.1 Methanosarcinales archaeon | reverse complement strand
GCGGTTGTATGACCTGTTTTTCGAGGTGTATCTTGAAAAAACAGGGGATTCTGAATTATTAGAGGTGATACAGCCTTTTTATGCATTCCGAGGACTCGTAGTTGCTTCTCCCGTTTGGTATCCGAATATTTCAGGGGATACAAGAAAGAAATTGTTCAACTTCATACTGAACGTGCTTGATGTGGAGGAGTTTGATTACAAAAATGTATACAGGTATCTTGAGCGATGAGCAAGTTTTACGAGGTAAGAAGAAGAGACGGAGCGGCGAGAATAGGGAAATTGCTTTTGACGGGAAGAAATCGAGTGCAAACAGTGCAAACACCGCTGATGCTCCAAGTAGAATCTTTAAGAGAAAAAATCGAGGTGATAAATGCGGAAGATTCAAACTTCGACGAAGTTTTGTCTTCAGAAGAAACATGGATCACTTCGCGTGGCACTGTCCTCTTGCCAGAAGTTCATCCTTTATTCACAAAGGTGAAAGAAGCAATACCTTCGCTATTTGTTGATTTTTTTGTCCTTTCCTTCGCTTCCTGCCTGCTCAACAGTCCCAGAGATTTTGTTCGCAGAATAGTAGATGCGCGAAATGCAATACCACCGGATGTGGCGTTATGGGTTCCTGCGATAGCGAGTGCAGAGAATGCCGCTCTGCTGTTTTTCATGGGTGCGGATATAATAGACGATACAAATGCAGTGATAAAGGGTCATCAAGGTATTTATCTATTAGAAGAAGGAAATGTAAGACTAAGCGAGTTGGCGGATTTGCCGTGTAATTGCAGCATTTGCTCTTCTTTAAGTATAGAAGAATTGAGGGGAAAGGATGCTAAGGAAAGAGCATCATTAATAGCGAAGCATAACACGCTGGTGCTCGATAAAGAGGTAAAAAAGGTAAAAGAGCGCATAATAGCGGGCAATTTGCGTGAGTACGTGGAGCTAAAAGTAAGAGCTTCAACATTCTCGACTGCGGTGTTAAGAATCCTGGATACAGAGGAGGAAGAATATTTTGAACGCAGAACGCCTGTTGCTCGAAACCAACGTTTGGAAGCGAATACGATGGAATCGTTGAAAAGGGTAGAAGTAAAGAGGTTTGCGAACCGTGTTCTGGAGAGATATGAACCTCCGAAGAGGAAAATCCTGCTGATATTACCATGTTCAGCGAAGAAGCCTTATTCCGAGTCACCATCTCATGCGAAGTTCATAGAAGCGATTGAGAATTATAGGGGGTATATTCATGAGTTAATCTTAACCTCTCCACTTGGTGTTGTGCCGAGAGAACTTGAAATGGTTTATCCTGCGGCATTCTATGATATTCCTGTAACCGGATACTGGGATGCCGAAGAGCGAGAATGGGTATCTTCGTGCCTGCGAGCATACCTTAAGAATAACTTGAGAAATTACGAGCTGATAGTTGCACATCTCAGCGGAGCATATAAAGAGATATGCGGAAGTGTTGCAACGGATTTAGGCATAGAGGTCGTGTTTACATGCGAGAATAACGAGGAAGTGACTTCAAAAGAAGCTTTGAAGAGGCTTAAAAGGCGAATAGCCGAGTTATGTGTTGAGAGAAAGAGGCTGTCGGGATTTGAAGTGAAGGCGAACATGATAAAAGCAATGGCTGATTATCAGTTTGGTATCAGTACAGGGGCGGAGCTCATAGCAAGAAAAGAGGGAGAAAGAGTAAAGATAACCGGGAAGTTTCCTTCATATAAACTTTTGGACAGCGGTATCCTTGCGAGAATAGTGCCTGCATACGGGCTTTTAGCTCTTACGGTGAAAGGAGCTCGTAGAATTCTGGATTCTATTTCCTCGTACAAGGTGGAAATAGATGATTTTGTTCCCAAAGGTTCGATATTGGCACCGGGCGTTGTAAACGCAGGTGAACAAATAAGGGAGAATGATGAGATAGTATTCTTTGGCGTAAAGGCGTTTGGTGTGGGCAGAGCGAAGATGAGCGGCTGGGAGATGGAAGAATCACGGAAGGGCGTGGCGATACAGGTGAGGGAGGTGGTTCGAGTTTGAAAATACTTCTTGTTTCTACCCAGGATTATTTATATTCATTCAACCGTTTGGTTACGCGAACATCACAGCCATCTCCTTTGCATTCACATAAGACCTTTGCTCGTTTCCCAGTATCTTCTTTATTGCTTGCTCAAACTCCTCCATTGCGATAGCTTTCTTATTCCTTTTCACGGCAAACATGCCTGCTTCAGTAGCTATTGCCTTTATATCAGCACCCGTGGCATTCTCAGTAAGTGCCGCCAAAATATCCAAGTTCACGTCCTTCTTCAATTTCATCTTGGCGGTATGTATCATGAATATTTCTTTTCTCGCTTCCTTATCTGGTAGTGGTATTTCAATGATGCGGTCGAATCTCCCGGGACGGAGCAGAGCAGGGTCGAGAATATCTGGTCGGTTTGTCGCTCCTATTATTCTCACATCACCCCTTGGATTGAACCCATCTATCTCTGCCAATAGTTGCATCATCGTTCGCTGCACTTCGCGTTCTCCCGAAGTGCCATCCTCCACTCTCCGAGTTCCTACTGCATCTAACTCGTCAATAAACAGGATGGAAGGAGCTTTTTCCTTCGCCAATGCAAAAATTTCTCTTACCAGCCTTGCACCTTCGCCTATGTATTTCTGCACCAATTCAGAGCCGACGACTCTTATGAACGTAGCAGATGTGCGGTTCGCAACAGCCTTCGCAAGCAGTGTTTTCCCCGTGCCCGGCAGACCGATCAAAAGAACAGCCTTTGGCGGTTCCACACCTACGCGCTCAAACCTTTCCGGGGCAGTTAGTGGCAGCTCTACAACTTCCCTTATTTCTTCTATCTGCTCATTTAACCCACCTATCATGTCGTAATCCACATCCGGTGATTCGATCACTTCCATACCATGCACAGAAGGGTCTTTTGCAGAAGGAAGCACGCTAACCACTGCCAACGACTGCTGATTCAGTCCAACTTGTGCGCCGGGAACAGCTTCTTTTGGGTCTATAAACTTAGCGTAATTCACAACGAACCGAGGTCCTGTGCTGCTCCTTACCACCATCCTTCTATCATCTATTATATCCACAACGGTCCCAATTATCAAAGGAGGAGCGCATAGCTTTTCTATTTCCGTCCTCAATTTCTTTATCTCACGCTCATACCGAATTCTCATCCCCTCATAATATCGCCCATCTTGCTCTATCTTCTTCAGTTTCTCTTTCAACAGATAGTTTGCCTCCTCCAACTGTCTCATCTTATCTACCAAGTATCTAGAATAATCATCGCCATACGATACACCGCTACTGCCTGCTTTCATTTTTTTCCCTCGACTATTTACACTAATATATAATATAAAAAAGCAATATTTGATGGAATGCCTATTGGCGTCAAAAATTGAGAGCCTCGCCCTGCAAGTGGGATGGGGCTGCGGAGATTTGAACTCCGGTTACCAGCTCCCCGAGCTGGGAGGATGCCTGGCTACCTTACAGCCCCCTATTATCTGATTATTTCTTTATCCATATTATAAATACATACAACAGTGCAATCAATATCAATGGTAAGTCGGAAGAAAACGCGATTAAAGGAAGTGAAAGCGATTAAAATAGGGAAAGATATGAGTGTAAATACACTTGTAAATGGATTAGGAGATTGTGCCTTCGGAGCTGGTAGATTAGCAACGGCAGTAGAAATATATGAAGAGATGCTGAAAGAGGAAACGACAAAATTCCTTGGCATTTCCGGTGCATTGGTCCCTGCAGGGATGCGAAATATAATAGCTCAGATGATAAGAGAGAGATACGTGGATGTAGTGGTAACAACTGGTGCCAACCTCGTGCACGACATCATCGAAGCGCTTGGCGACCATCATTACAAAATCGGTGAGGCGGGTGCAGATGATGTATTGCTAAGGGAGCAGGGGATGGAGAGAATATACGATGTGGTTGTGCCTGAGGAGGCATTCGCAAGGTTAGAGGATTTCTTAAGAAGCATTTTTGATAAACTCGATAGTAAGAGCAGGGATAAAGGCTACACCATAAGGGAGCTGACGAAGGTGATAGGAGAGAATCTCTCTGACAGAGACTCTATACTGAGGAGTGCTGTGGATAGTGAAGTCCCTATATTTTGTCCTGCCATTGCAGATTCTATGATTGGGCTCCATGCATGGATATATAAACAAATGTGTCCCTTGAAGGTGGATGCGTTCGATGACATGAAGGAATTGATAGAAATTTTCTGCGAGTCGGCGTGCACGGGTGCCGTAATACTTGGGGGCGGTGTACCAAAAAACTTTATATTCCAAACTGCATTGATCGCACCACCGCGAGAAACGGGGCAAGAAGGATTCGATTATGCTATACAGATAACCACGGATACGCCGGAGAATGGCGGATTGAGTGGTGCAACGTTAGAAGAGGCGAAATCGTGGGGTAAAATAGGAGCGAAAGCGAAAGCAGTTACTGTTTATTGTGATGCTACAATCGCATTGCCGTTGATCATAGCGGCGGTGCGAGCTCGAAGGCGACAATGAAAAATTCATTGTATGTATTTGTTTAGCTCATTTCAAACAAAGCTCATTGACGAGCAATTTTTTGAGTTCGTCGTAGACATCTTTTCCCTGTAACCGCCACGTGGCGAAGACGGAAGCGATGTACTGGTAATATTC
>QMVO01000173.1 GCA_003661125.1 Methanosarcinales archaeon | reverse complement strand
TAAAACTATAAAAATGCTTCTCTTTCCTTTCTTTCATCTAACTTTTTATCAGAAAATAACATCATTCCTATCATACCGAGTGAGGGAGAACATCAAAAAAGAAGGAGTGAGTAAAAAATGGAAGAGAAAAAGGATTTTGACGATTTGGAGAGTGAAGTGATAGAAAAAGGGAAATGTGCACTTTGTGGTGGCTGTGTCGCCACATGCAGGTTGCTCGATTATGGGTATCTAAGCGTAGACTTTTCTGAAGAAAGACCGGTGATAAGAGAAGGACAGCGGTGTCCTCCGGACTGTGGATACTGTTATTATCAATGTCCGCGGGTAGAGAAACCGGAGTTGAGGGAAGGACTTGAGGAGATGTATGAAGTAGTCAGTACAGACGAGGAGATAAGAAAGGCTTGTCAGGATGGCGGTGCGGTTACTTCGTTATTAGCTTATGCCCTCGAAAATGCGATAGTGGAAGGCTGTATAACCATTGCAAATAAAGGAGAATGGAAACCAGAAGTGCAAGTAGTGATGAATAAAGCGGGATTGATAAAGGGTGCGGGTAGCAAATATACTCCTGCGGCTGCACTTACCGGCATAGCAGATGCTATTTTAAAATACGACCTGTGGAGTGTCGCACTGGTAGGGACACCATGCGAGATGGCAGCGTATGAGAAGATGCTCGTTGTTGGGCGGGGTACGCATAATGCGCACAACTTCTCATCGCATATAAGGTTGAGAATAGGTTTGTTCTGTCTGGGCTGTTATTCGTATGAAAAGCTAATGAAGGGATATCTTGAACAAAAGCAGGGTATTGACCTAAGTAAGGTGACGAAATTGCAGATTAGCGACGATGTTTTACACGTATATGCAGGTGAGGAAGAGCGGTTAAGTACGGGAATCGCAGAGATAGAGGATTATAAGCGAGACGGCTGCAAGGTATGTGAGGATTTCACCGGGCTGTTTTCTGACATAAGTGTTGGGAATAACGGCACGCCCGAAGGTAAGTCATCAGTTATAGTGCGTACGGATTTCGGACGCGAGGTATTTGAAGATGCGTTAGAGCGGGGGTATATAGAAGCAAAGCCGATAGAGTCCTCGGGTGCAGATTTGATACACAAGTTAATGAAAAAGAAGAAAGAAGCAGGAATTGCAGAGAAAGAGAGGAGGAAAAAGAGGTTGATGGAACAAAGTAAGTAAACCTTTTTATATGTAACGAATATATATTCATACAAAGGGAGAGGTAAAAAGAGAAAAAGTGGAGAAGCTTAAAAGGTGACGTTAGGATGAAGATAGGAGTTCCCACTTTGGGAGATAGGGGAATGGAGGAAATGGTAAGCGCACACTTTGGGAGAGCACCAACTTTCACCGTGGTTGATATGAGCACAAACGAGGTAAAAGTGTTGCCAAACAGTGGTGAGCACTTCGGCGGCTTTAAAGTTGCACCAGAGATTTTGTCACAGGAGGGTATAGAGGTGGTGCTCTGCTCTGGATTGGGACCACGAGCAATAAACATGTTTGAGCAGTTTGGAATTGAAGTATATGTAGGTCTGGCTCCGAGCGGGATAACAGTGAAGGACGCATTAAGATCTTTTCAGGCAGGCTTGCTCCACAAAGCCGCAGATAAAGATGCTTGTGAGATGCACAGGCATTAGTTGTTCTTGCAGAGGAGCGTGAAAAAAGGAGGTGATGAGGAAGAAATGGGTGGATACAGATGGAGAAACATGTATTATCTGACTGGTTTGCCAGGCTGGATGAGGTTTGGATACTCGCCAGGCTGGATAGGGAGAAGCCCGACTGGATTACCACCAGCGGCACAGTATCTCATACAAACCGGACAGATGCCGCAATTCGGTTCATGGATACAGCAGCAAGCACCTGCACCGACAGGCGTGCCTGCGATGCCGAAGGAACAGGAGATTTCTATGCTCGAATCACAGGCGAAGATGCTTGGTGACCAGTTAGAGCAGATAAAGAAGAGATTGGAAGAACTGAGAAAGTAAAGAGCGGGAACTGGAGGTGAATAAGATGGGTAAATGTGAACTGTGTGGAAAAGAAGGGAGTAGAATGGAAGCAGACCACAAAGAGCTTGGACGCATTATGGTTTGTCAAGAGTGCTGGTCGAAGCTATACGAAGAAAACCGTATGGCTGCGGATATCGGTGCTTCTGGCGGTAGTTGCGCCTTTTGCAAGTAGGATAGGGGAAAGCAAGAGGGTAAATCCGCTCTTTCTTTCTCTTTTTTATTTTTTAGAGTGCTATGCAACAATCATCGCTATGAATATGGAAAAAAATGCCTGAAAAAAATGAAACTTCCGATTTCGATGAATTTGTCAAAAACATGGAAGAGGAGATATTAGAAGAGGCGAGGGAAATATACACTGAGAAGACACTTGAGGAGGCATACAACCCAAAAAACGTTGGTGAACTGGAAACCCCCAGTGGTGCTGCCAGAGTAACAGGCCCCTGCGGTGACACACTGCAGATGCATATTAAAGTCGAAGAAAATAAAATCGTAGATTGCAAATTCATAACCGATGGTTGTGGTGCTTCAATGGCATGTGGAAGCGTCATTACAGAACTGGTAAAAGGAAAGACAATCGAAGAAGCATTCAGGATAGAGAATAATGATATTTTATCAGTTTTGGGTGGCTTACCGGTGGAGAGCATCCACTGCTCTGTGCTTGCTGTGGATACACTAAGAGCGGCTCTGGAGGATTATGAGAGTAAGAGCAGGAATAATAATAAGAAATAGAAATTATAATTGTTAGGTGGAGCTGGAGATATGGCATATTTCAGAGGCGAAGTGCAAAAAGCAAATTTCGTACAACTGGAAGAAGAAGTATTGAATGGATGGAATAGAGAAAAGACATTCGAGCGCAGCGTAGCTCGCAGGGAGGGCTGTGAGAAGTTCGTTTTTGTTGAGGGTCCACCAACAGCAAACGGACTTCCCCATCCAGGGCATATTCTTACAAGGGTTATGAAAGACCTCGTGTTGCGATACAAAACGATGCGTGGCTTCTATGTGGAAAGGAAAGCAGGGTGGGACACGCACGGTCTGCCGGTGGAGATAGAAGTGGAGAAGGAACTGGGGACAAACAGCAAGCACGAGATAGAAGAGTATGGGATAGAGAAATTCAACCAAAAGTGCAAGGACTCGGTTTTCAGGTACGAAAAAGAATGGGTGAATGCGACCAAGCGAGTGGGATTCTGGATAGATATGGATTCTCCTTACATCACTTCTGATAGCAGATATATAGAATCGGTCTGGTGGTCGTTAAAGGAGATATGGAGAAGAGGCTTGCTTTATAAAGGTCATAAAGTTGTGCCTTACTGCCCGAGGTGTGGGACCACGCTGAGCAGCCATGAAGTAGCACAGGGGTATGAAAATGTGGAAGACCCTTCAATCTACGTAAAGTTCAGGCTGAAACAAGAACAGGAGCCGATGTTTATGCTGGCATGGACTACAACTCCCTGGACTTTATTTGGGAATATCGCACTCGCTGTTCATCCTGCACATACCTACGTAAAAGCAAAGGTAAAGGCGAGGGAGAGGTCAGAGCCAGAAGAAGAGATTTTGATTCTTGCAGAAGCCAGATTGGATGCCCTGGAGGGCGAATACGAGATAATAGAGCGACTAAGAGGATCGGATTTAGAAGGCAAAGAATATGAACAGCTTTTTGAGGTGCCCGTAGAAGGGGAATCACATAGAGTAATCACCGCCGATTTCGTCACCTTAGAGGAGGGAACAGGCGTCGTTCATATTGCTCCTGCATTTGGGGCGGATGATTATGAGGTATGCAGGGCTAAAGGACTTGGCTTTTCGCAGCCCGTGGACAGTAAGGGTCAGTTTACGAGTGAGGTCCCGTTTAGATCACTGGAAGGTGTTTTTGTAAAAGATGCCGATAAGCACATAATAGAAATGCTGGAACAGCGTGGTATGCTATACAAAAAGAGCACTTATTTGCACTCATATCCTTTCTGCTGGCGATGTGGTTCGCCTCTTTTATATTACGCAAGAGAATCGTGGTTTATTGGAATGAAATCGCTGCGTGATAGGTTGATAGCGAATAATGAAAAGATAAACTGGTATCCCGATCATTTGAAATACGGCAGATTCGGCAATTTCCTGGAGAATATCGAGGATTGGGCACTCAGCAGAGAGAGATTCTGGGGTACTCCGTTGAATATATGGATATGTGAAGAATGTGGGGGGGAATGTTGTATTGGTAGCATAATGGAACTGAAAGAAAGGGCAAAGGGTTTTCCATTTCCTGAGGAGTCAGACGTAAACATTGACCTGCACAGACCATACATTGACGAGGTGGTGTTTCGTTGTGACGATTGCGGCGGAGAAATGAGAAGAGTAAAGGACGTGATAGACTGCTGGTACGACTCAGGTGCAGCTCCTTTCGCACAATGGCATTACCCTTATGAGAATGAAGAGTTCAAGCGGAACTTTCCTGCTAATTTCATTACTGAGGCGATAGATCAAACTCGTGGCTGGTTCTATTCTCTTCTTGCGGTTTCAACTGCTATTTTTGATGCACCACCATATCTAAACGTGCTTTCGCTGGGGCATATACTGGATGAAAAGGGAGTAAAGATGAGTAAGAGCAAAGGGAACGTGATTGATATAACTACTATATTCAATAATGAAGGAGCAGATGCGTTAAGATGGTATTTCTTTACCGCATGTCC
>QMVO01000172.1 GCA_003661125.1 Methanosarcinales archaeon | reverse complement strand
AGGCAATACTCGTTTTATCTTTCCCCTCCAAAGTGAGGGCAACAACCTTTTTGAATGGCTGCAAATATCTGGAAACGGCATCAACAGAGTGGTTTGTTGCTTTACTGATGTAAGCGGGCTCGTAAATGCCTCTTTTGTCACTCTTTTTATCCTTTCTCTTCTAAGCGCAGGGATACCTTCTTCTTGCCTGATTTCGAGATCACGCTGACCGTTGTCTATGGTCAGGATAACGCTCTTAAACTTGCATTTTTTTTATTGGTTTCCCTGGTGGTTCGTTCAGGTCTATTGCCTGCACAACAATTTGTCCCGGTCTAATATTCTCGATACTTTTCTCTTCCAGCAATGGAAAATAGACTTCCTTTTCATTTTCCAGTACCTCAGTTTTGATTATATTTATCAACCAATGCTGAAGTACTGGCCATTTGGCACTATTTCATTGCGGGGTGAAGTGGTTGGGACTGAACGAGGAAATTTAATAACAGAACAGGATAAAGAATACTGTATGAAGTTGTACCAACTCACTTCCTCTGAGAAAAAGCCGACAAAACTGTTTGTCGGTGGCCTGCATGGAAAAGAAGGTCTGTACACAGCGCCTATTCTCGAGAGTTTGGCAAAGGAATCGAAATACACAGGAAAAGCGATAATCGTTCCCTGTATTGTTAAGGAGAGCAAATACGTGGATGTTTTATCTGAAAAGTATTACCAGAGCAAAGAAGGCATTAAATTGCTTCACCTCATCCAAAAATACAAACCTTGCTTCTATTTCGAGCTACACGCTTATGGCAAGCAGTCGTATTCCAAATTAACCGATTCTGAGCGAGAACAGAGGATAGGAGTTCCTCCTTTTGTTGACCTCGGAAACGGAATTCTCTTAGGTTCTATCGCACCTATACTAAGGAGTAGATTCAGCGAGAGCGATTTTTGTGTGACCATAGAGGTTCCAAATTGGAAAAGCGAGAAAATCCAGGCGGAAGTTTTAGAAATTTTGAAGCTTGCATTAAGTAAAGCAAAACGCGAAGAAGTGATGCACGGGCTTAGAATGAGGTATCCAGTGCAAATAAAAAAGGCGGAGGAGTTGTTTCGACTTTATTATCGTAACCAATTAAGACCGTTTTGAGATAAAATAAAAAGCGAATACAAGATGTAGGAAAGATCATGTTCCTTCAATATACGCCATCACCCTCCTGTGGAGCTCTTGCAATAACTCTCTTCTCGACTCCATCAGCACCACGTCTGATGCCTGCAAAGCAACGAGATTATGGATGAAAGGAGATGGAACCGGCGTTTTTATTGTTCTTATTTCTATTGCACCGCTTTCAACCCCTCTAAGCACCTCCTTCGCATGCTCTATATCGAACACCTCCTCCAGTATCTCCCTAAACGCCTCCTCTACAATAGGAAAATTTTCTATCTTCTTCGCCACGCCCAAAATAGAAGCAGAACTGCGCTGTTGCTTTCCCACACCTATTTCATACCCTTTATACTGCTTTAACACCATCAGACCGCGAACCGCACAATGTCTGAACCTGCGTTTAAAAAGTTCCGTCTTCCACACACTTTTCCGTAACATTTCCTCTATATTGTCACTATTCACCAACCCGGGTACCGATTCCACATCCACGTTTTTATGCGGCAATTTCAGGATAAATCCGTTGTCGTTTATCGTTATAGACACATTGGTTTTATAAGCAATGCTTATTGCATAAGCATAAGCCCTTGACAGCGCATCCAGCGTCCTTCTGCCGTACAAAGCATGAAAAACGATATTTTGACGCCCCATGTCATCACAATAATGTTCTATGACGATGCGTCTGTGATTGGGTATTACTCCTGCATATCTCTTTTGCTCCTCGAAATAAGCAAACACATTTTCCGCGGCTGTTTCTTCCAGCCGGTATTCTTTTTTCAGCCAATCCACAATTTCTCTCTTCTCCTCGCTCCTCTCTTCTATCTTTTTCTCTATCTCCTCTCGAAACTTACCTATCTCTATCGCGGAATCGTATTCCAGCGGCAGCATCTCGCCTATCCATGCAGGAATGGTAGGCATACCATCAAAAGGGTCAACGTATGCTCTCATCCCGCGAACCGAAGCAAACTTGTAAGTTTTACCACCGAGCACGAACGTATCACCAGGCGCGAGCTTCTCCAAAAAAGGCTCGTCTATTTCCCCTATCCACTCCTTTGGTCTTGGCGCTCGCAGGAAAACCTGCACTGAACTTTCCGATGGTATCGTCCCCACATGCGTCATGTATATACCACGAGTGCTTCTTTTCCTTCCAAACACCCCTTCTTCTTCGTCATACCAGATCTTAGCATATACTTTCCTGTTCTCCAGCTCGGAATGCATGCCTGATAAATATCGCAATACCGATACAAGCTGATCATGCTTTAAATCACGGTATGGATACGCTCTTCGTATCAAGTTATAAGCATCTACGACATTCCATTTCTGCTCTAATGACATTCCTACGAGATGTTGTGCCAACACATCCAGTGCACATCCTACCACACGCACCTTATCCAACTTCTTGTCTTTTGCCCGCCTCGCTAATACTGCACATTCCACTAAGTCGTCCATATCGGTGACCACCAGGTAACCCTTCGCAGTCTTCTCCAATCGATGACCTGACCTCCCAGCTCTTTGTATCAACCGAGTTGTGCTCTTTGGCGAGCCAATAAGCACGCAAAGGTCCAATGCACCTATGTCTATGCCCAACTCAAGAGATGAGGAACAGGCAACTGCTTTCATCTTTCCCTCTTTCAAACCCTCCTCCACCGCGAACCTCGTTTCCCTCGATAAAGACCCATGATGCGTCCCTATTTTGTCCTTATCAACTTCGCCCACCATCTTTGCAAGCTTATAAGACACTCGTTCCGCACCCGACCTCGTATTCGTGAATATTAACGTGGACTCGTGTTTCTCAACTAACTCCTTTACCTTCTCATACAGTGCCGCTGTTGTATCCGTATCCTGCTTCGCTACATCGCTCTGTACAAAAATAAAATTCAACGGGACGATTACGCTCAATTCCAATTCCTTTGCAAACGAGACATCCGCAATCAAACAATCTCGCTGTTCTAATCCTTCCCCCTCTCCTTCCCATTCAGAGTACCCCACCAAAAATTTAGCCACTTCTTCTAAAGGAGAAATGGTCGCACTCATCCCTATGCGAGTAAACTCAGAAGAACAAAAATTCTGTAATCTTTCCAGTGTTATACTCAAATGCGCACCCCTTTTTGAATCGGCAATCTCGTGTATCTCATCTACAATCACGTAATCCAGCTTTTTAAGGTGAAGCCTGAACTTAGGTGCGTTCAATATAATCGCAGCACTTTCCGGTGTCGTTATGAGAATATGTGGCGGCTTCCTCAGCATACTTTGGCGCTCTTTCTGTGTCGTATCCCCGGTTCTAACAGCCACTCGTATTCCTGTATCTATTCCCTCCTTCTCTTTCGCTATCTTCGCTATCTCATCTAACGGCTCTTCAAGGTTCCTTCTTATGTCGTTTCCAAGTGCCTTTAAAGGACTTATAAAAAGACAATAAATCCTATCCTCGAGCTTATTCGCACTGCACAACTTACAAAGATAGTTTATAATGCCCAGGAAGCAAGCAAATGTCTTTCCGCTCCCCGTAGGTGCGCATATCAAAATATTGTTCCTGTTCATTATTTCTACGATGGCGTATCTCTGCGGTGGAGTAAAATGATGATATTTTTTTCTAAACCACGCACCGATGTAAGGTTCTAATCTTTCATATATCTCCTTCTCTTTGTATTCGCGAGCAGTTTTCATTATTTAATCTTCTTAATTTATCAAATTTATTATAGATAGAATAGAAAGAACAATGGTCTTAGCAGGGAAGTTATTCCTGGTTGAAGGGGATATTGAAGCCGGTTTGCCTACGATTGCTGCTAAGCTGAAGGGGTTTAAATCAGAAGATAAATTGAAGGAGAACGACAGAGATATAAGTTTGATTACCGAGATAAAGAACTTGCGCTTAATCGGAGATTCCCTGCATGGAACTTTCATCCAGGACCAGCTTCTGGAAGTCTATCATCACGGCGAGCGGGTGCACGTACCAACCACGTCTGAAGCCCCTTTTTTCTTCGTCGAACAGAAGCAAACGGGTAGAATTGTTCTGACGATTATGGAAAAGAAAGCGAGGGCTAACAATATCGCTAATCAGTTGAGCAAAATACTTTTCATCACAACGGGGAAGATAGTAGAAGTGAGGATTGAGCCTTCGCGATTTGAACGTTTTCACGAAGATAACTTCGAGGATACTAAAGTAATTTTCTTTGACGATGTAGACCTTCCGAATATCAAAAAGCTGTCTTTGTATGGCTCTGCTTTAGGAAACACATCGATGTATGCGGACCACTTGAAGCACGGGAAAATATGGTATATCGTATTGAAGTCCAAACGGCATGGAACGGTGGTTGGGGTAACAAGAAACGGTGTTGTAACAATTTTCAGCAAAGCAAAGAAAGAGGATTTTATAAATTACGTCCTGGATGAGATTATTGATCTGATTTAAAGCGGTAAAATAAAATATATATGAAAGGTATTTGTTTAGCTCATTTCAAACAAAGCTCATTGACGAGCAATTTTTTGAGTTCGTCGTAGACATCTTTTCCCTGTAACCGCCACGTGGCGAAGACGGAAGCGATGTACTGGTAATATT
>QMVO01000171.1 GCA_003661125.1 Methanosarcinales archaeon | reverse complement strand
GAATAACATCTTTAAATATATTTGTGATAAGAAAGAGGTAAAAAATTGAAAAAAGAAGCAATAAGCGTCAAAAACCTCACTTATACGTATCCTGACGGTACAAAAGCATTGGAAGATGTAAGTTTGGAAGTATATGAAGGCGAAAGAATTGCGATAGTGGGACCGAACGGAGCAGGCAAAACAACTCTTTTGTTGCATCTTAATGGAATACTACGTGGTAGTAATGGGCAGGTAGAAGTGTTCGGTAAGAGCGTGGGCAGGGAAAAGAAAAAAGAAATATTAAAAGAAGTAGGAATTGTTTTTCAAGACCCGGATGACCAGTTGTTTATGCCCACGCTTTTCGATGACCTCGCTTTTGGTCCGATAAATTTAGGGTTAAGGGAAGATGTGGTGCGCGAGCGAGTAGAAAAAACCATTTTGTCGCTCGGGCTCTCGGGTTATGAGAACCGGTGTCCTCATCATCTCAGTGGTGGCGAGAAGAAAAAAGCATCGCTGGCTGCGGTTATGTCCATGGAGCCGAGGATACTGGTGCTTGACGAGCCGACGGCTAATCTCGACCCGAAGAGCCGTGCTGAGTTGATAAAAATAGTGAAAGACCTGAATGAACGAGAAGGGATTACCGTGATAATGGCGACGCATGACGTAAACGCCGTTCCGGCGCTTGCTGACCGTGTGTTCGTGCTGAACAAGCGGGTGATTGCGGAAGGCACGGCACAGGAAATATTTTCAGATGGTGCCCTGATGAAGGCGAACAATCTGGAGGTTCCCGAAGTGTTCAAGCTGTTTGAAATATTAAGGTGTTTTGGTTATAACTGTGTAGAGCTGCCGCTGTCCATAGATGAAGCGATTGAGCACCTGACGAGGACGGTGGAGGTTAATGGAGGGCACATTCATCTGCATATCCACGAGCACACTCATGACGAAGTGAAGAAATTACAAAGTAAGTTTGAGCATCATTCGTGTTGAAAGGCTTATGAATTGCTCAGAAGGAGGAGGGGGTTCAAAATTGTAGAAACTGACTCAAAGAAGTTCAGCTCCACCGAGGATAGGAATCACCACCGTGGTTAAGATGACTTCTCGCTCATTTTCCACTGGCTGCAAAAAAATCCCCAGAATTTTGAGCTGATTACACACTTACTAACTCCTCTCCTTTGTCTACCACAACCTTACAAGGAGTAGGAAGTTTATAACTCGCCCTTCTCAATGCCTCTTTTGCGTCCGCGAAATTTTGCTCCTCAATCCCCACACTTAATATCCTTTGTCCGGGTTTTACCCTTGCGGCTGTGCCCACTGCTTTTCCAAATGCGTGTCTCATCCCACTTGAGACCCTGTCCGCACCCGCACCAGAGGCTATTTTGTTCTCTCTCAGCACGTGGTGCGGATACACCCTTATTTTCAAGTAAAAATTCTTCCGCCCCACTTCCTTCACCAAGTACCTATTCGCAAAAATCCTCGCTGCCTCTAAAGCATTGTGCCTTATTTGACAGGCTTCTTTCGCAACCAAGGACAGTGAAACGGGGAAAGCTTTGCTCAGGTTACCCATGTCAAAAAGTGCTATCTTACTTCCCGGCACTCCCCCCATATATTCCCTCCGCACATACGCATGTCCAGTTATTTTCGTATACTTACGAGCTGGTTTTTTTCCCATGTTTCTGTTTATCTATTCTACTTTCTTAAAAAGCCTTCTTTAATATAATCGAAGGATACCCCAGGTAAGGGATTCTCACCCTCGCAACCGCTATAACCCACTCAGGTTTCACCGGTTCAACGCCAAGCATAGGCTGATCCGGAAATGGATTGTTATCCCCTTTTGTTATGTATCCCGAATGAGGAGCAGGCTTCCCATCTGGCATCTCTTCGCCCTTCTCTACCCAATACATCGCTCTATGTATGATTGGTGTTGCAGAAGAGAACCCATTCGGGCGATATATAATCACATCGCCATAATTATTAAATGAAGTATAATTGAGCATTTTACCTGCTTCATATGTTGTGATGTTGGTGCGAAATGGCGCTTGCACGAAAATCAAATCACCTACGTGCATATTTGGTTCCATGCTGCCCGACTCAACGGCAAATCCTATACGCCAGGTCCCAGTAGCTGCATACGCCACCGACACTATTATAGCGACGATTAATAATGCTTCTGCCAAACTTTTAGCTGCTTCTATCAATGCTTCTTTCATTTCGTTATCCTTATCTTATGTTAACAATTGAATTTCCTAAATAAACCTTTTTCATAAAGTAGTAAAGGGTTCTTTTTTAAAGAAAAGTTTTTGATCAAACTTTCCATCACTTTCTGAATCGCTCCAACTAACTAAAACAAAAACTTTTTATTTGGTAAAACCTTCTTCAGAAAAGGGAAGTAAAATGGGGATGAAAAAGCATGAGCGATGAAATGGAGATGGAAATGATACTGCATCCCAGACCGAGTGCAATTGTAGCTGCTCTTTATACGCTTCGCGATTTGGATGTGGGCGTTGCAGTTATGCATGGTCCCGCAGGATGTAGTTTCAAACACAGCAGACTGCTTGAAGAAGATGGGATGCATGTATTAACCTCTGCGATGAACGAAAGCAATTTTGTGTTCGGTGGGCATGACTCACTGGTAAGTGCGCTGAGAAAAGCGGAAGAGATGTTTCATCCTGAATTAATGGGTGTGGTGGGCACCTGTTCAAGTATGATAATAGGCGAAGACCTGCATCAAGCGGTGGAAGATAGCGGAGTAGGAGCAAAATGCAAGGTGATAGCAGTAAACGTGCATGCAGGGTACAGGGACAACACCGTGGGCGTTATCCTCACTCTGGAATCTGCTTATAAATCTGGTATAATCAGTAATGAGGAGTTTGAACGGCAGAAGAGAATGCTCGAAGCGGCAACGAGGCTGGAAAAAGAGGTTGGAGCAGCCAGCAAAAGTTATATACCACCATCTAAAGGTGATTCCAAGATAGACGTTGCAAACAGACTGCTTGAGCTTATCGCTGATGGTAAGAAAGGAGTATGCGTTTTAAATGCGAAGAAAGAGACTGTTTTTATGTTTGCAGACATATTAAGAGCAGTAAATAGAGTTGCAGATTCTTCGCAAATTGTTAATATTGCTAATCTTGATATGGAAGTGGGGTTAAAAAAAATTCGTGGATATTCAAAGAAGATTCTGGACGAATTAGCCACCGATGGTATCAAAATAGACCATACAATCGGCGGGTTAGATGAATACCCGATTGCAGGTGAGAAAGCTGCGGATTTGATTAACGAATTTTATTCTGATTATGATTTTGCAGTTTTGCTGGGTATTCCCCATGCAGTGCCCCTGGAAAAGTACAGTGTAAAAATGGAGATATTTTCGGTTACTAACGGTCCAAGAACAATCGAGCCGTTAAGATGGCTGGGGCATGATCACGCAGTGCTTGAAATTGACCTCCACCCAAAAACGATGGGTGCTACCGGTATTATTCCTTCTGAATTCGGTGATACGTTGTTGAAGTTGAAAACGACAAAAAACCACGAGATTTCACAAGATTAACACAGAGGGAAGACAATGGATAATGTGGTGCCAACCAAGTAAATCGGGACTTCGAGACGCAACGCCTCGGCATCGGACAACTGCCGGGGCATATTATAGCGAGGGGAATGCCAAAATTCAAAGCCATTTAAAAGATTATCTTGAGAAAAAATTATCAAAAATGTTAACCGAAAAGCTTATAATGCAGCACATTGTAGGTGTGACTCCTCTTTTGGATATCAAACCTTATGTTCCAGAATTCGACATAAGAGAAGCAGAAAAAAAGGATGGCTTGAGAAAAATGTGCATAAACTTTCGACCTCAAAAGATAATGGAAGATTCATAAATGATCTCTACCATATCCACGATACGTTAGCCTATTATTTAATATGTGCTTTTTATATAAATCTTGATAACAAATTTATTGATTCAAATGGAAAAAGATAAAAATTTATTAGATGTTGTCAAATCTTCATTAAAAGTATTAGAAGATGATATCTCATTTTTACGGAATTTTGATGTCTCTCTGCCTTCAGAGATTTCTAATTTTTTAGAAAGAATGAATAGTAGATACGCATCTGCTATTGAAAAAATAGTACGAGAAGATGAAAGTGGATATTCAGATTTAGAAGATATATTAGTCAGTGTCAACGAAACGAGATTACAACAATATCAAAAGGCTGCAAAATCTATGCTTCGAATGACCAGAAAAGAATTAAAAAGTGCATTTTGGTTCAGAGATCAGTTTTCATTATCGCAAAGAATTGATGACATAGAAAAGAGAATACTTGAAATAGACTCTTCTTTGACTTCAAAAGAACCAACTGGAATAGAAAAATCAATAAACCTCTATAGGGATCAAATTAACGCTTTAGGTGGGATACAAAATAGTTTCCAATGGGAAAGACGCCGCTCTAGACTTGGTATATCGTTAAAAGTACTTCTCTGGAGTATTCCAATACTTATTGGTATTTGGATAAGTGGTAAATTTGATAATAGTACTATTGTTGCTTTCATAGGAATAATATTTTTATCCGCAGCATTATCCTATTTGACTGTTGGAATTAAGCGATTTGAGTGGATTGTTGATAAATTTAATGCGATGCTTGCTTTTATTATTGCCATAGTAATAGCCCTCATTACATCCGAAAATTTTTTCGAGAAGCTACAAGAAACGCTTGTGAAAAGAAACTTTGTAGTTGTAATTCCTACTATTGATAAAAGCGTCTCTTCCGAAGATAAAATAGT
>QMVO01000170.1 GCA_003661125.1 Methanosarcinales archaeon | reverse complement strand
ACATTGTGGGCATAATCCTTTTGAGCATTTTGCAGGTGCTTTTAGCGCTTTTATTCAATGCACTTTTTTTATCTCCAACCTGACCCGGATTAAGATTTGTGGATAGCTGTGGTTTGGCTGAACGTAATTGTACATTATACTATATGATAAGATAAGGAAGAGGATACAATCTTTGAAGTCACCAAAGATTCGGTATTGGGTGACGCCGTTGTTGCGAGAGGATGTATTTGCAGAACTTCAGGCGGAAGAGCGAAGAAAGTGTCACGAAGGTGCGGTTAAAGTCAAGTTAATTTATCGAGTTTTTTCAAAAAATAAAAAATAAAATAAAAATATCTAAGCGTACTTACCTCACTTCACGTAAAGCACACCTTTTGCACGCTTCTCCGTCATTGCAAGGTCGCCTAGATATTTCTTATATTCCTCGCCCTCTATCGTTGCAGTCTCTACGAACTTAAACGAAGGCATCATATCCCGCACCTTACCTTTCACTGTTATTTCTCCGCCTGTCATATCCGCACCGGGCATTATTGCGTCGCCTTCTATCGTTATTTTCCCGCCTTTCATGTTCAATCCCGTGAGAATATCTGCATTCCCTTTTATCTGTATCTCGCCACCCGCCATGTATTGCCCGACACACTCACCAGCATTTCCGCCCACAGACACTTTACCGCCAGTCATACCAGTTATTTCGCCTCTGTACATCGCACACAGGTTATCCCCGGCATCGCCTTCTATAATCAGCTCTCCACCACGCATTTCACGACCTGCCCAGCAATCTGCATTTCCCTTCACCGTTATTTTACCGCCGCTCATCATCGCACCACAGTGCATGTCCACGTCACCCTCTGCAATTATCTCGCCTGCTTTCATACCATCGCCTATATGCTTCACCCTCGACAAATCGCCTTCCATCACTATCTTCACTTCTTCCGCACTCCCTGCTTCTCCTTCCACGCTCACATCAAACAGGTCCCCGGTGTTCTCTTCACGGTTGCCCCACCAGACCTTCACAGCTTTTATCTCCGCTTCATTCTTGCCAAACAGCTTATCTGGAGTCAATGAATCCACCTCAATCGGTATCTTCGCATTTCCACTCGTAACTTCTTCCTTCAACTTCAATCTTATTGTCTGCATTTTTTATTTCCTCCTTTATCAGCCACGCATTGGCGCTTTTATCTCGTATGGATTCGGCACGTAAGCGTCCTGAACCGGATAATTATTGAAGGTCACCGAGTAGTAATGCTCGAATTTGTCCTTCAGGTGGGTCATCATCTCTTCCGTAAGCTTTTCGTCGCATTCCGGCGTTACGAAATACGTCTTTCCCGCTGGTGCCGCTACCACTTCTCCGTCTTTTACCACCACTTCACCACCTTTTATCGTGTATTTTGTATTCAGGAACGCCTTCTGTATTTTCCCCGCATTGCGTTCCTCTGGTGAAATATCATAAATCGCAACGTCACCGTCAGCTCCTACGCCAAGATGCCCTTTTCCTTGCTCATGCAACCCCAAAGTCTTTGCAGTCATTCCTCTTGTTATTATCGCTATCTCATTTAAATCGTACTCACGGTCTATTGAAGGCAGCTCTGCTCTTTTGTATATCGCAGAATGCATATCAGCCGCCGACTCATCCCGTCTCTTCTTGCTCATCAGCATTGAGATAATAATCGGATACCCGATGAACGGTCCAGCATTTGGGTGGTCGGTCGTGAGCGCAACTTTCCATGGGTCTTTAATCAGTAATGCTAACTCTTGACCTATCGCCCATTGAACTGTATTCACGGGTGACTTACCGGAATACAGGAAAGGAGTTATCCCCGAGCCCGTCTCAAGCTCTACATCGTGGTTCGTCCATTTTCGACCTGTTATCTGATACAAACTGTATTCCATCGGTCCATCTGCGGTCATTGTCGTTGTATCACCCAATATCACCGAGCCGATGTCAATGGTCATGTGCTCGTTCTTGTTTACATAATCAGCAATAGCTCGCGCCTTCGACTCAAAATCACCCCACGTCGTCCCTCCATAAGAATGAAACTGCGTATGCGTAGCGTGCATAACCTGTCGGTCTTTAGACGGTTTTGTACCTTTCACAAGGTCATACGTAGCCAGCGTCGTTTCATAGTTCCCCGGATGCCCGAGCATGTTCGTGTGCACATGGATGCTGTGCGGCATCTCGAACTTCTCATTCGCCACTGCTAAACTCTTTACTATCTCCGCGGGCGTAACATCGAAATAAGGCACTGCATCGTTCAAATCACAGTTCTTTGCCCATGCCCACGCCTCTGTCCCACCAGGATTTACTATTTTCACTCCGTATCCCTTTGTTGCTTTTATTATCCACGCCACATAAGCCGCAAGCAGGTCTGTATCCCCGCTCTTCACATAATCCATCGTCATCCAGTTGTTGTCAATAAGCGGTAATGCCGCGTTGTCCAATATTGGGATGTCAACCATCTCCTCATGCGTGTGCCTTGCCGCAAGCGGTGGCATTGCTGCTTCCATCACGAACGTATAGCCCATCTTCGCATACCGGTAGCCCGTAGCGAAAGTATTCGGCACTGAATATCCTGACTGCGCTCTGCAAACTTTTGTCTTTGCTTCTCTTCCTTTCCTTCCATCCTCTGGTCTGAAAAGCCTTCCTGCATTTACTTTACCACCGGCAATGTGTGAATGTATGTCTACTCCACCGGGCATCACCACTCTTCCCCCGGCATCTATCACCTTCGGATTTCTTACCTCTTCCACTACTTTACCATCACGAATGCAAATGTCCTTCTTTTCTCCGTTCACGCCATTTATAGGGTCGTAAACCACTCCATTCCGTATCAATAATTCTTCAACCATTTTACTCGCCCTCCTTTTCCTTTATCGCCCTCACTTCTTCCAGTATCCTCTCCAGTATCTCTTCATCCGCCATGTATTCCGTATCTACCAACTTACGCAGTCGTATAGGGATGTTGTCCATCCGATAAACGTTCCCTTCCGCTTCTATTCCGCTTATCGCAGCCGGGATGAGAACATCTGCAAATTCGGTCGTTGGGTTAGGAAATGGGTCTATCTGAATAACCGGAATCTTAGCGAGATGTCTTATTGACTCACCCGGGAAATGTGCTCCGGGGTCAGTGGCAATAAATAAAGCGGCATCACATTCTTGCCTTATTAAAAGGTCAGTAGCCGATACCTCCCCCGGATTATACCACGCGTAACCTCGGGATAAGTCAACAGCAAATGGATACCCTGTCTCCCATGTGCATACCTGATTAATTCCCGCCACGTTGTAATGCCCCCTCATTGGCATTATACTGAACTTGGTGTGTGTATGTGCTGCTCTCGTCATTTGTATTGCATTTACGATATTGTTGTGCCTTGCTCCGGTGTGCGTCACGCCCATACCGAAGAACGTTATCCCGAACTTCGCTTCTTTCATCATCCTCACGGTCTCCAAAAGGTCTTTCTTTGAAACGCCACCTACTTCTTCCGGCACCACATCTTCATAGCCATATAGAAGAGCCCTTAACGCAGAGAACACCAGATAATCTTTCCCTTGCTCTATTTGTAAGAACACGTCTGCCATCTTTGCCGTCGCAGTCCTCCTCACATCCACTACAATAAGTTTCTTGTTCTTTTTGCCTTCTGCTGTCCAATACCCCTTTGTGATATATGAGTAGCGCTTCATGTGGTTTGCATGCGCAGCAGCAGGATTCGCACCCCAGTATATAATGAGGTCTGCACGGTTTTTTACCTCTCCAAGCGTGCAACTTGGCAGACCAACGTCCTGAATCGCCAGCACTGAAGGTCCGTGACAGACCGAAGCGGTATTATCTATAACCGCGCCTATCTCCTCTGCAAGCTCTACTCCCACTTTATCCGCCTCACAAACCGTAGAACTCCACCCGTACAAAAGCGGTCTTCTTGCAGCCGCCAGTATCTCCGCAGCCTTCTTTATCACATCATCGTAAGAACAGTCCTTCAAACTGCCGTTTTCTCTTATCGCGGGGCTTTCTATCCTTCCATGTCCCATTAACTTGCTCTTTCCCACCGAACATGCTCCCTTTTTCACCTTCGTCACTTTGTTATCCTCGACTTCTACCACTATATCGTCGCATACACATCCACACAAGGAGCATACAACATCCGTAATTTCTACCATTTCTTTTTTTACCTCCTATTCCATATACCTCTTCATCAACTCCTTAATATGCAGCACTTCCTCCTCTGTGGGCTCTATCTCCGCATCTATACCCTTATACTGGGGCATACCGGCACCGTGTGTATCTCCGCTTACAACAGCATTTGCCCAGGGACCCATAGGAATAAAAATAACACCTTCTGGAGTTCCCTCTTTTTCCTTTGCTCGCACCACCACCTCTCCATAACTCGTTTTAACCTTCACCGAGTCACCTCCAGTCACACCCAGTTTCTCCATATCGGCTTTGTTCATCTCGCAGGTTGCCACTTCATTGAAGTATTCCTCTGAAAGCTTGTTGTCTAAATTTTGACCCTGCACGATTGTTCTCCCACTTATCAAGTTTACTTTTGTCCCCATTTTTTATCAGATTTTTATTCATACAAATGGACATATAAATCTTTCGGTATTCTTTCCCTCGTTACACGCGGTTCACGAAGTTCACGTAACTTCTTTTCCGGGATATGGGGAACGTTTATGTCGTAGTCGTAACAGGGATATTAGAGATAGAGCAATGGTTATCAAGTTATCTTCCCAAATGATTCCTGTTCCTGAGATAACCGAGCAACTAAAGAGGGCAAGGTCTTATGT
>QMVO01000169.1 GCA_003661125.1 Methanosarcinales archaeon | reverse complement strand
GTCCAGAGATAGGCAACAGGCGTTAGTTTGCCATATCCCTTCGGGTCAGGAATTGGTTTATACAAATCTCCAAGCTCTTCCTTTGCCTTCTCAATAACCCACCTGCCCCATTTTTCAACTTCATCCACAAGCTTTTTGCCATATTTCTGTGGATACACAAGTGTGGCAAGTTCTATGATATGCGCAACAGGATTTAACTCTATGGCATAAGCATCGCAACCGAGCCTTAATGCCTCAAGGGGAATTGAACCACCACCAGCAAACATATCAAGAATTTTGGGTTTTTCGGCTCTTCCTTCCTCTATGTCTTTTGCAGTGACCTCTTTCCCAAGTTCTTTTGATAACCTTTCCGCATGTGCGGAGTAAATGTGTTTTATTGCTTCTTTTATGACGGAAGGGTCGGATGGATATTTACAAAGCCTCTGGATGAATGCGGACTTCGGACCTCTGCCATTTTTCTCTTTTGGTGCTGGGACTAATGAGGCATAGACAGCAGCCCTGCAAGCAACAAGTGGACGGCGAGCCCACCAGAGATGTAAGGTAGAGATATGACCTTGCCTTATTGATTTTTCTCTTGCCGATTCCCTACTTATTTCCCTTATCGGCAGAAAGTCTTCAATCAACCTTTTATCATTGACTTCCATAATTAGCACCTCTAAATTTGTCTATCTCTTTTCCATCAATCTCATAGTGGCTTATTGCTCTTATCTCTCTTGCTGCATATTCAAGCTTGTTTGCAGGGTCCGGGATTCTCACTATTTCATAATTACCTTCTGTTGGATTCCACACAACATAGAGCCAGTATGTATCCTTTAACTGCTTTGCCTTAAGCCACTCATTTACAGTTAGCCTGACATTCTGTCCCTTCCTTCTTCCTTTTACTTCAATTCTCCGAACTTCTCTATAACCTGTCTTGGGATCTGCTGGACTTAGGCTCCTTATATCAAATCCCAATTTAAACTTCGAAACATCCTCAGGTTCCCAGCCTCTATTTCTTTCATACTCTATAATTATTTTCATTGCTGCCTTTTCGCTCCTTTCTTTCTCCTCTTCTGACTCTACAAAGCCTGAGAGTTGAGGGATCTCGCCAGGTGGCAGAATGAAAAAAGATGCTAAATGACCAACAGGACCATTTCGGACTATTGTTGTGTCATCAATATTTTTTATCTTCTCTGCCTTTGCTCTATGGAGATCTTCTAATTCTTTTTCCAATCTTGCGATGTCAACCTGTCCGCCCTCTATGGCTCTTGCTTTTCCTTCCATTATCTTGTTCTCAGTGGCGTATATTCTTGCATCAAAAGACTTTTCAAGATATTCTTTAACTATTTTCGCCGTCTCTTGTCTTTCTTTTAACATCTCTTGTCTTTTTTCCAACTGATAATTTACCATCAAGTAGTCTTTAACCTTTTCTATTTCAAATTCAGGCAAATTTTCAATCTTTTCAGGATACGGGGCGAGATTGTGGATAATATCTGGCGGAATTAGAAAGCGTTCTCCATCTTTGTTCTCTCTTACTGCTGATAGTTCTTTATAAATCGGATTGCCTTTCCCATCGACAATACTGAACTCTAAAAAGTGAACCCAGTAAGGCTCAGATGTATTTAGATCCAAAAATACAGCACATCTGCCTCTTAATTCCTTTAATTTCGCCAGTAACTTTTCATCAACCACTGCATAAAGCGGATGTCCCGGGCTCACAAGAATAGCATCAATATGCTGGTCTTTTTCCAAATCTTCCTTATGAAAAGTAATTTTTTTATATTCATCTTGAGGTTTTCCAAGACGTTTTACAGATTCCAGTTGTTCGGAGCGGAAAGAAGCAGGAACATAGGGTATTCGTAGCAAACCGTCCACTCTTTCCTCAACTTTTAATCCTGCAAGTTTAGCTGCGCTTCGGAAATATTTTTCCACATATTCGGGCATAAGCCTTTTTTCTTCCGCCTCAAAGTTTTTCCGCTGGACACTGGGGAAATCCACATATGCACGAGCAAGAGCAATTCCTGTCATTTCCTCATATTTTTTAAGTTTCTCAGGGTCAATCTCCTCAATGACTTCCAGGTATTCTTCAAGCCGATGGGGATTGTAGGCAGCCTCTCTTAGAATCTCTGCTAAATCCACCTTATTCAAAGAGAGAATTTCGCCTACAACATCGTAAACTCTATCTGCCCCTAAAGCATCTTTCATCTTTTCCAGTTTCGACAATAGCTGCTTGAGGACTTTACCTTCAATTATTGGTTTTCCATCAATTGATTTTTCCGCTACAAAATTGAATATATAAACATCTCTCTTTTGCCCTATCCGGTGAATTCTCCCCATTCTCTGCTCAAGGCGTGCAGGATTCCAGGGTATGTCATAATTTATCATGAGATGACAAAACTGCAAGTTTATCCCTTCACCAGCAGCTTCCGTGGCGACGCAAATCTGTGAAGAGGTTCTGAAATCTTCCTGAGCCTTTTTCCTCTGATAGACATCCATACCTCCGTGAATTTCACATGTGGAGAATCCCCAACTTTCAATCTGTTTTTTTATGTAGGCGAGAGTATCTCTGTTTTCTGTAAAAATTAGAAGTTTTCCTCTGCCGTCTTTGAGTTCCGCAAATTCTGCCCTTTCAAAGCAATCTTTGAGGGTTTTTAACTTAGTATCTGGCGTCTCTTCATAAACAGCCTTTGCTTTCTCAACGAGGTCTTTTAAGTAAGCTATCTCTTCTCTTATTTCATTAATCTCACGAGCTCCTGAAAATTCATTGATCAGTTTATCCTTCTCCTGTTCATCCATATCTCCTTCATCCATCTCTTCATCTATTGCTATACCTCTACGTCTTTCTAATAACCTGATTCTTTCCTTAGGCGAGAGGCTTTCAAGTTCATTTAAAAAATCCTTCTGTTTCTGCAATCGCCTTTTAAGACTTTCGTAAATGGCATAAGTAGAACTCGCAAGGCGCCTTTGAAAAACTGTTCTTGTCAGCGCAATGCTTTGTCTGGTTCTTCCTGTTCCTTGGATTGCTAAAAACCTATTCAGATAATTTGTTACCGCTTCATAAAGTTCATATTCATCAACACTCAGTTCAAATGAAACGGTCATTGCATGCCTCTTCGTAAACAGCGGTCTGCCATTCAGGTCACATAAATCTTCCTTAAGTCTTCTTAAAATCCAAGGATTATTTTTATCAGGAAATATCAAACTCTTGATCTTCTTTATCTCGTTTTGAAACTTATGTGGCTCCGGGAAGACATCTGGGTCGAGTAGTCGCAAAAAATGGCAAAATCTGTCATCATCGCCATAGTGGGGTGTAGCTGTTAATAATAAGAGGTGATTGGGTCTTAGGGCAAGTTTCTCCACTAACTGATAGCGTTTTGTCGCTTCCCGTTCAGGAGAACGATTGCTCCGTCTCTTGGTATGTGCTGAGCATTTATGGGCTTCATCCACTATTACAATATCAAAGTCCTGTTGCCAGACCCGCTCTCTTACCTCTTCCTGTTTTGCATAATCAATGGATGTAATTATCTGGTTTTCCTTCTGCCAGATATTAACAGCTTGTTGTCTGTCAAGTTCAGCATCGACTATAATAAAGTACTCGTTGAAGAATCTAAGAAGGTCGTCCTGCCATTGTATTCTCAAGCTCGCGGGAACAATAATCAAAATCTTCTCGATTGCTGCTCTCATTTTCATCTCTTTAATGAGTAAACCTGCCATTATTGTTTTACCTGCTCCTGCATCGTCAGCCAAAAGGAAACGAAGACGAGGTTGAGGAAGCATTTTCCCATATACGGCTTCTATCTGGTGTGGTAAGGTTTGAATACCCGAGAGGCTGACTGCAAAGTAAGGGTCATAGGAGTAGGCATAGCGAATACGATGAGACTCTACCAATAAAGATAGATGCTCTGAATTTACAGGCTTATATCTTTCCTTAGAGATTATCTGAACCCCTTCTATTTCATCCTTAGATACTATTACCTCTTCAAGATGACCATCTATCTTTCGCACCCTTAATTTATAATGCTTTTCTACTTGAGTTATACTTTCGACTTCTACTGGTTCAGGAAAATGTGTTGGCAACTTTATCGTTTTATTTAATAGATTTTCCATTTCCATCATTCTTCACCATTTGTATCCATCTAATAAATAATATATTCGGGCTTCGCATTTATTTTTCTATGACCGCCAAGCAAAATGTCACCTGACGTATCTCTATCTAAATCTGACGCACCTTTTATGATAGAGATACATGCAAGATGCGATTGCACACGTGGTTTTCAGATGGTCAAAGAGCGAGATATCCTTATCTTCTCCCGTCCTCGCTGGTATGAAAGTCGCTTCCTGCTTGAGAAATGCCAATAATATATCTGAATACAGTGAGGATGGGAATCTGCCTCTGAAATCTCTGTAGATTTCTTCATAACTTCTATGCTGTATTCTATCCTCTGCTCTATCTTTATCAAATCCCGGAAAGACAAAACACACACCGAATCTTCACCCCCTGTACCTTGCCATGCTTTACCATCGTCACGCTCTTTGATCGCTTGAATGTACTGCCAGTCTGCACAAGGCTTCTTAAGGGTGGGTGGTCTACCTCGTCCAGTATATTCTGGAACCTCTCTATAACTGTCCGCGCTTAACTTTGAAGTTAGCCATCAACACCTCCTCCACCTGCTCAGCTTCACGCAGCCACCTCAAGATTGTATCCTCTGCTCTGGTGTGCGTTTGCGATAAAAAGGGGGACTACCCAAATTTAAGAACAGCGTTAGAGGGAAAGGTTAGAGGCGGAAATACAGAAAATTATACCGGATTCAAAGGTGTAAGGTGTCGATTC
>QMVO01000168.1 GCA_003661125.1 Methanosarcinales archaeon | reverse complement strand
GAGATATTCAGTCCGAACGCAGGCTGGCCAGGCGAGGACTTGCTGCATGTGGTACCAGTAATAGACGGGCACCGAATAGAAGAGTATGTATCGCTTTCAGGGCGATACACATCGAACATGGCACCACCGCGGCTACATCAGATGAGTGGTCCCGCACCACTGCAATCGAACAGGATAGTCTTCAGTTTCGGCACGCCTGGAGTTGAAGACCCGTTCTTGAACACGACACTGAAAGCGAAGAAGTCAATATCGATACGGACACGCGCGGGTGATAATGGAATCACGGAGAACTACCGGATACGAGTATGGGGCTATTTGTACAAGGGTGAAACGATGCTGCGGTCAATCTTTGGCGATAGAGTGTACGGTGGAGAGGCAACAATTGAAGACCGTAATAGAGGCAAGAGCTTGAGCGTGACGAAGGATGCGGTAGATGTGAGCATAAAGAACTGGGATACATTTGTAGGCGGCATGAAACAGTCAAAGCCAGAGATAATGCCTATGGTTCGCTATGCTTATAATGCAGTAGCAACGACCGCGAATTCACCGTTCGATTTCAATTACAGCGATGGCGATGTAGCAAACGACTGGGAGGACATGTACTTTGATTTCGGTACATCGGAGGCATTGTTTGTAAAGGGTATAGGTGTCAGGTCGCAGACGCACCTGAAGTATATGGGACTGAAGATAGGAGATAGAGAGTATCCGAGATGTGCGGGCGATGAGAAGCTGTTCAGGGTAGACTATAACAACAACCCATTGCACTTCGGACACGGCTATCCACTGTTCCCACAGACTTTCCCGATGTTTGTACCGATGCCACTGCTACCGATGGGGTATCTGATACACAACGAGAAGGGCAGAGTGATAGTGTACGATGACGGCACATCAGTGCCGGCAGATGACGGTAATATACCAACGGCAGGGATAATAGCGTGCTTACAGGGCATAAAAGTAAACTTGCCATGAGTAAGGAGGTGAGATAAAAAATGCAAATAGTCTTTAGATTAGCGGCAAGTGGTGGAACAACGACAGTAATCAAATCGGCAGCAACAACATCAGGACCAATAAAAATACCGAATTGGGCACCTGATATAGCATACATACCAACTACTACAGTAGGCGGGCATGCAGCAATAATAACACCAGCGACAACAAGTGGTATGCTAGGTCCAGGACAGAACCCTAACATCAACTATAACAGGAGATGCTTCGGAGTGAAGAACGTAAACTACGAGAATGCGTTTGATGCAGGCAATATCATCGTTCTTCGATACGTGGCAGTTGGAGAACTGATCAGGAGCTGAGCCTATAGCAGAAAAAAGGGAGTTATATAACTCCCTTTCTATTTTTATAAACGCCAGAATATCTGTAGTTTTTCTATTACATAGTCAACATCTTCTTCTTTCATCCCGTAATATAGCGGTAGCGCTATCGTGTTATTGTATAAAAAGTTTGCATTAGGGCAGCACTTTTCGTTTCTGAAGAAGGGTTGTGATGCCAAGCTAAATGTACCTATTGTGCAACCGATCCCGTTATTTTGCAAATATTCCATCAGTTTATTCCGCAGATTAGGCTTATCTTTATGATGCACTATGCATACAAACCTCTGCCATGCAGATTTCATTTCCACAGGTTCAATCTGAGGACGAATCCAGTAAAGAGAGCTTATCTCTTCAGCAAGCCGTCTCTTATAGTATACAGCAAGTTCTCTTTTTGCTTTAAGAATTTTCGGTAATTTCTCTAATTGACATATACCGATAGCTGCTTGTATTGAAGATAACCGATAATTATAGCCAAGCCTATCAAATTTTTTTCTTTGCTTTGTCACACCAAAATCGACAACCGAACGTGCCTTCTCCGCTATCTCTTCATTATCAGTAGTTATCATCCCTCCTTCTCCCGTAGCGATGTTCTTTGTGGGATAGAAGCTAAAACATTCGCAATCAGGAAAAGACCCCGCATTCCTACCTTTATATTCCGCTCCTAAGCCGGTTGCAGCATCCCAAACGACTCTAATATCATATTTTTCGCTGAACTCTAAGATAGCACCAACATCTGGCGGTAGCCCAAATGCATAGACAGGGATTATCGCTTTAGTTTTACTCGTAATGTTTTTTCTTGCGTGTTCTACGCTTATCGTATAAGTATCCAGATCAACATCGATGAGTACAGGTTTTGCTTGGCAGTATGCGACAGCAAACCCAGTTGCTGGATGCGTGAATGCAGCCACCATAACTTCATCCCCTCTTTTTACCCCAACCGATAATAGCGCGGCATGAAGTGCAGTTGTACAGCTAGAACATGCAACACTATACATAGTACCGACATAGTGTGCAAATTTATCTTCAAACTTTTTAACCTCTTGGCAGGTGCCTGCCCAGCAGCCGCTCTTCAACACTGCTTCGATTCGCCTTAATTCGCAATCATCGAAATACGGCTTTCCTAACGGTAACACACGCTTTGTCATGCTATTTTTTTCACCACCTTCGCAGGGTTACCTGCCACAAGCACATGTGGAGGAACATCTTTTAAGACTACCGAATTTGCTTGCACTATACTATGATGCCCTATATTCGCCATCACAACAACTGCGTTAGCACCGATAACTGCATAGTCACCTATTGTTACTTTCCTTGTCACTTTTTGTTTTTTGCCTTCTGATACATGTAGCCACGCAGTGGAATGTGTATAGATATGTGCTCCACATGCTATACTAACCTCTTTGCCTATCTTCAGCGTTCCACCTGAGCCATCGAGCACTACAAAAGCACCTATCCAGCAGTTGTCTCCTATTGTCACGTTCTCTTCGTTGACTATCCATATATGAGGGTTGTATTTGTTCGGACTTATATGTTCGTACCAGCCATACTTATGCTTCTTTAACATGCTCAATCAATCCCTCCCATTGTTTCGCAACAACTTCAGGAGAATGGTATTTCTCTACGAATTTTCTCCCTTTCTCACCCCTCTCCTTTAACTCTTCAGGGTTCTCTATTAGCCATTTCAGTTGCATATACAAATCTCGCTCGGTGCTAACATTTATCACAGGTAAGTCCGGGAATAGCATCTGTGTGTATGAATCGATACGGGATAGCACTGCGTGAGATAAATACATGCTTTCAATTGCAGAGTTCGCGTATGTGCTTATCATGAACTGATCGAATGTGACATTACATACAGATTTTATTTTTATTGATTCACGCCACGGTTTATTCATAATAGGTACTGCTTCAATCGTATCTCCTTCATGAAATTCGGCTGTTAATTTATCCATAACACGAGCAAACTCGTTTACACCCTTCTCTTGCTTCGTTGGTGCAAAAGCTACTCTTATCTTATCGGTTGGTGGGTTAGGTTTGGGAATTTTATCTATTGGGCATATATTCCTTGTCGGTGCCACGAACCCTATTTGAGAAGCGATAGAGAAGTCATGTGCCGCACCTGCGTATATATAGCCTTTCTTCAGTTGTGCAAACAAATAATGTTCTGGATTGTTTCTTGGAATACTCCCGCCTGTTCTTATAATTACATTTCTGCATGTCAGCTTACGATAAATCCCCAACTCCTCTAAAACACTTTTTAGCGGTTCATCTTCTGGAAGTAGCTCTGAAAAGATGAAGAAATCGTCATAGGAACTTAGTTTCTCTTTTAGTTCTAATATTCCCATTGGCGATTGTTTGAAATCGGGATAGTACAAGTCTTTTTCATAATCCAGATAAGTAGCCTGTATATTTAGATGGATAGCGTCATGCTTTGTATACTTCCTTATAGCCTCTGCTAAAAGCTGAAGTTGCCCGCCATTATCCCAATATGATACACAGAGTATGTTCATGTGGTACTCCACCTCTCAAAAGTTTTTTTCAAGCCTTCTTCTAAGCTCGTTTCAGGCACTTCGTTAAACACTTCCTTTAAACTGGTTAAATCTGCGGAGAAACCCCAACGCTCGTCTCGTTCTACCGGTCGGTTTATTATTTCGCATCGCTTACCCGCAATCTTTATGCACAGTCCAGCGAGTTCTTTTATGGATATTGTCTTACCACTGCCAAGGTTCAGTTTCATATCCTTCTTATCTTCTTCAATAGCACGCACCAAGAAATGCACCACATCATCAACGAATACAAAATCACGTGTTTGTTTACCAGAGCCGAAGATAATGATAGGTTTGCCTTCGTTTATAGCATTTATAAATGAAGGTATAACACCAAAAGTTTGCATAGGACCGTAAACATTAGTAAACCTGAAGATAAGATAGTCTATTCCGTAAAGCCTGTAATAAGTCTCTATCAGAGTTTCAGCACCCGCTTTTGTCATACCATAAACGCTAACAGGTCGGATAGGGGTTGTCTCTATAACTCTCTTATACAGTGGTATTCCATATACCGAAGATGCAGAAGAAAAAACAACTTTTGCATTGCATTTTCGCGCTAATTCAAGCACATTCAAAGTGCCTTTTATGTTTACATCTATTGCTTTCCACGGGTTATCTCTCGTCTTGATAAGTGAATATGCAGCTAAGTGATAGATTATGTCATAGTCACCTTCTATCGGCTTTGTGACATCATTGCCTAAGACCAAATCAAATTCTGTGATGCTATGCCCATGCTCTTTAAGCGCTTTTACCAGATGCTTACCTATGAATCCTCTACTACCAGTGACCAAGATTTTTTTGTGCATATATTCTATCCCTCCACATCTTCTATCGCTTCCACGAGCCTGTTATAGCAAGCTTTATAGCCATAATATTCCGCTGCATAGTACGCGTTCTTGAAGATTTGTATGTACTTATCATCATCCTTAATGAGTTCATTGAATAGTTCGTTTGCTTTTTTCACATCCCACGG
>QMVO01000167.1 GCA_003661125.1 Methanosarcinales archaeon | reverse complement strand
TTTGAGCATTAAAAGTTATACGGTCTTCAGGTTCTTACCTCAAGTTCTTCAGACACCCACACTACTTTAACTCTTGTTCTTCGTCACCCCAATCATAACACGAGCTGTAAACTTTCATTCCCAGAGTCTTTACTAACTCCTCTGCTCGTGGGTCCAGCATGGGAGTAATGATGAGTTTCCGGTCTACCTTTACCTGATTGCGTCTCTCAAAGAATGAAACTTTCTTGTCATAGGCATAAACATCATATTTACTCATAGATGATTTGATCTCGATGGCAGTAATCTTATCATCGCGTATCATTATGTCTATCTCAACCTGATCAGGACGTCCAAATACCTCCCCCTCCTCGTCATAAGCCTGATATCGCTCTACATGCAGTCCAAAATCTTCCCCGAGAATACCTTCTGCGGCAGCACGAAAACTCTCTTCCGTCTTTAAACCCCATCGACTGCCCAAGGCGCCAATTTGCAAATCAAAATGCTTCTCAAACCTTTTCTGCACTTGAGCCAATTCTTCCACACGCATTTCGGTCTTCGCCTGCGCATCCGCTAACTCCTCAACACGGTCCTCTGTCCTCTTCTGCGCCTGCGTTAACTCTGAAATCGCACTTCTTAGTTCGTCAAAATCTTCTCGCCTGACTGCAAACTCCATCCTTACTCGCTCCATTATGGCATCTACAAGTCGGAGCAAGGGCTTGTGGAACTCACTCGGGAATTCTTCTACTATATCAATATAGCTTTGCTTTGCCTTCGCCATTTATTTTATAAATTTCCGTTATAGTTATAAATTATAAATAAATTATAAATTATAAATGTGCGGTCTTCAGGTTCTAACCTTAAGTTCTTCATTCTTTTTATATTTGTTGTCTCAAATAAGTATGCGACTTTCAGTCGCTGTAAAAATTTAGGAGGTGAAAAAAGAAGAAAAATGAGAAAAGAATTGATAATAGTGACGGTTATCGTGGTGATTATGGTATCAGCCGCAGGAGCAATAACAGTAGCAAATATGTCAGATGATCAAGCTAATGCTCAGCGATATGAGATAAGTGAAATGCCTTTGCAATCAGCAGTTTCTTCATTAGATGTGGACGAAACAGAGCCAGAAATTTCTTATGATGATGGTTCGGCGGAACAAGGTTTTTCCATTAGCCTATTTGATATAGGACATGCTGTTTTGTTCACCCCACCGACAAAACCATGGACGCTTAAGAAAGTAAGGGTATATGGGTTATGCAACGTAACTCTTTCAAACGTAGTTTTTGCTCTTGAGATTTGGGATAACGATTCCAATCTTCTCTACAAACTCTCTGATTATAGCATAGCATACTTCAACACCACATCCGAGTGGACAGAAATTGACATTCCGGACATGATTGTAACCGATGACTTCTACGTTTGCATCTTCGAACGGGGCAGCCTTTATGTTGGTGTGGATGAAGGTAATCCTGCAATGAGGTCGTATGTGGTCATACGAGATCCTAAGGGCATGGTAAAAGAAGAAGGATTCAACTGGATGATCAGGGCAGTAGGAGCATAATAGGAAATCGATGCATAGAAGAATGGGGTGGAATAGATGAAAGATTAAGCCGCATAAATGCGGCTCTATTCTTTCAATTTTTTTGTTTTGTTATGTGAAATGTAAGGATCAATCGAAAAGCGGCTTGTAAAAAATGAGAAAGAGAAAGGGAAGGGCATTGGAAATAGCAATAGCAATGGCTGTGATATTGGTAATGGTAATTTCAGTTACAGTTGTATTAGCTCCGCCCGTTATGCAGGGATATGGGAACAGAACGGATGGGCATAATTTCGCATTGAGAAACACAAATACAACGAAAGGAGAGTGGTTGCCGTTGTGGAATGACTCCGGTAAGGAAGCGAATTGGAGCCACACGAAGCCAATAGATCCTTTTGATGGGAACACCGGCAGTGAGAGTCACAGATTGATTCCCGTGATTATCATGTTAAACACCGATGCCTTTGTCACGGGTTCTGGTAGCGCAGCAGGAAACACTTCTTTTGAGGCAGCAAAGCAAGAAGTGACGGCTATTTTGGAAGATGCTGATGAACTGCAACCCATGAGTTTTGGTATTGGTATTAGAGGAAGGATAAAACGCGATCTTCGCATTATTGATGCCATTTCGGCTGACGTTCCCCCTTCTCGGATGGATAAGCTCAATAATTCAAGGGCGGTGAAAGCAATTTATCCGGACAGAAAAGTACATGCTCTTTTAGCCAATACCGTTCCGCTAATCCATGCATCAGATGTGTGGCAGTTGCAGGACGCTGAGGGAAATAACGTGACAGGGAAAGGTGTTTTAGTTGCGGTGCTGGATACGGGTGTAGATTATATGCATCCAGACCTCGGAGGTGGTCTCGGTCCCGAATACAAAGTGGTTAGAGGCTATGATTTTGTGAATGATGATAACGACCCAATGGATGATAATGGTCATGGCACGAATGTAGCAGGGATAGTGGCATCGAACGGTAATTTAAAGGGTGTTGCTCCGGATGCAAAACTGCTTGCATATAAAGTATTGGATAAGAGCGGCTTAGGCAATGTATCTGATGTTATTGCCGGGATAGAAGAAGCAATCGAAGATGGTGCTGATATAATGAGTATGAGTTTCGGATTCCCTAGTCCTAGTCCTTTTGGCTTTTTTCCCTTGGATTTGACTATTAATCGTGCGGTTACTAAAGGAGTTATCATTGTAGCGGCGGCGGGTAATGAAGGACCTTATTTGCGGACCATCAACAGTCCAGCCAGCCATGAGAGAGTTATTGCCGTTGGTGATACACTGGACGAATCGATTCTTGAAGTTCGAACTTTGCCTGAGAATAAGGTGCAGGTACTTGAGTCCCTTCCTATGAAGTTCTCCCCTCATACAAGCGTAACAGGTGAGCTTGCGTATGCAGGTCTTGGCTATCCTGAAAACTTCTCCTCTGCTAATACCTCGTTTACTGGTAAGATATCGCTTATTAAAAGGGGCATACTCACCTTTGAAGAGAAGGTGAAGAATGCATTCAATGCCGGCGCTATTGGTGCAATTATCTTTAATAAAGAATCCGGGGATTTTCTCGGTACATTGGTTAACAAATCACAGATACCGGCGGTATCAATAACAGGCGAGGAGGGAGAATATCTTTTGGACTTATTGAACGCAAGTAATGAGCCGGTAATAGTCAATTTAACAATAAAGGAGTCTATTTGGGTGAGGAGTTCCAGGGGTCCCGCAGGAAGTTCCATAAAACCAGACCTTGTTGCCCCGGGATGCTGGATAAACACCACGGCTAAGGATGGAAGATATGTAGGAAACAAAGTAATCGAGGGCACCTCGTTTTCTGCGCCTCATGTCTCCGGAGCTTGTGCACTATTGCTGCAACTTCATCCCGACTGGACACCCGGGATGATAAAGGCGGCGTTGATGAACAATGCCAAAGATCTGGGTTATGGCGTCTTTGAGCAGGGAGCGGGTAGAGTGGACGTTTTAAAAGCATCGGAGCCGGAATTTATAGCCAACACCCCAAGTATCGGGCTTTATGTCACGGATACCACAAGTTCTTCGAATAGAAATAAAAGAATAAAAGTCGAAAACCTTCAAAATTACTCTATCCCTGTCAACGTCTCGGTGGTTCGCGAGCAGAGTTTCGACGACATCAAAATCAACGTCACGCCTGATAATGGCTTTATTCTGCATCCAAAAGCGACTGAGCAGATAGATTTTACCGTTACTGTACCAGAAAACTATACTGCGGGATATTATTGTGGAAAAATCGTGATGAAAAGTGATAACTTATCCATTTCTATTCCGTTTGCTTTGACACTCAAGAAGTCAACTTTTCCCTGGATATTCCCCGGTGCTTTTTCAACGACTTCATCGGCAGTGAGTAATGCGGATGCGGAGGTGTCCAAAAAATCAGGAGTTTATATCAAATAAAAAGTTATATGTAGTTAAAAAGAGAGGAGATAAAAATGGAACTCGAAGGAAAAGCATATCCGAAAATGCTCGTTCGACCGGTAGTGGTCATTACGACAATATCGGAAAGAGGTATCCCGAATGCGGCGCCTTTCAGCTTTAATTCGCCGATAAGCTTTGAACCGCCATTGTATGGGTTCTCATGCAATCCTGCACACGATACGTGGAAGAACAT
Organism: Methanosarcinales archaeon; assembly: GCA_003661125.1. GTDB lineage: Archaea > Halobacteriota > Syntropharchaeia > Alkanophagales > Methanospirareceae > QMVO01. The sequence continues at coordinate 710 of QMVO01000167.1, read as the reverse complement.
CCAAGCGAACGGCGAGTTTGTGGTGAATGTAGTTGGAAAAGACCTTGGTGAGCTAATGCACGTTCTGGAAACGGATTATCCGTATGAGGATAGCGAGATAGAACATGCGGGGTTAACGGAAGAAAAAGCGAAGGCGGTGAAGCCACCGAGGATAAAAGAAGCAGTGGCGTGGATAGAGTGCAAGCTGGAGAAATACGCTGAACTGGGCGACCATATTTGGATAACAGGAAGAATATTGGCGGTGGGAGTGAAGGACAAATTCTGGAAAGAAGAAGGAGTGCTGGATGTGGAAGAAGCGAAACCACTTTGTCATATAGCTGGGGAATTCTTTGCAGAAGATATGAAAGAGGCGAAATATAAGAGGGCGGAATCTTAGACAAATGGTGAAATACCAAATGCACATAAACTAACAAGGTCTGCTCGGTCGGGTATTGGAATTATTTCACGAGATAAAATCCACTGCAACCAATTTCAGTTTGTTTCTATCAAAAGGAGGTATTTCTGCCTGGCTTCTCGCTTTCATCCCCGTGAGAAAAACTTCCATCTCTTTTATTAACCCTTTCCAGTCCCCCGATCTCTTATATTCCCTCCATAGCCTTCTCAATTTTTGTAGCCGTCTTTTGGTTAGCGATACCTCTAAAAGTTTGCTTCTCACACTATCCCACGACTCTTCCCACTCTCGTTCTTCAGGGTAATCGTAAAGATACTCC
>QMVO01000166.1 GCA_003661125.1 Methanosarcinales archaeon | reverse complement strand
CCTCTTAGACAGGATATTTGGAAGACCTAAACACTAAACGATGTAATGAGCCTTACTCAACAAATAAGACTAAACGATGTAATGAGCCTTTTCACTAAACGATGTAATGAACCTTTCCAAGTAAAATAATCGCGATATACCCCACATATACAGCGAATAGGATGGAAGCATCTTTTTTGTTCAGGTGCCATCCAATTCTAACGAGCAGAAGAAATATGAGGAAAGAAACGAGGAGATAGGGCATGGATATTCCAATATCTCCAACCACTGTGGTTTCTGTTGGAAAAGATAAAGGTATCCCCAAACAAGCTAAAATATCGAATGTGTTGCTCCCTATGGCATTAGAGATTGCTAAACTCCCCATACCATTTCTCGCCGCATGTATTGAGATGAAGAGATCTGATATGGAGGTGCCTATGGCGATGATTACAAGACTAAAAAGACTTTCTGGTATGCCCATGAGTTCTGTGATCGTTATCGTTGAACGCACGAGCAGCGCAGCCGCAAAGATGATGAATAGGAGACCGGCTATCAGGTATACCGCTCCGTTTATATTCGATGGTACCTCCATATCCCCCAGGAACTCCTCTTTTTTCCTTTTCGCATCCCATATCAGCCATGCAAGGTAGACCGCGTAAAGGCATGTCCAGGAGACTGCCTCATATCGCGAGATTTTGCCATCCCACATGCAAATGCCGGTTATTAGCACCGCTATGAGATAAAATAAGCCATCTCGATGAAGAACATCCCGGCTCACACTGCACCCCCTAATCCAAACCGAAATGGCAATGAGCAGTGTAATGTTGAATATCGCCGAGCCAATAATCGTCCCCAGACCTATCGTGGGGTGAGCTTCTACAACAGAAAAAACAGAAGTCCCGAATTCGGGTGCGCTACTACCTATCGCTGCAACTGTTGCACCTACAATAGACCCCGGGATTTCAAATCTTTTACAAAGTACGCCTAATCCTCTCACGAAATAGTCAGTACTGTAATTTAGTAACAGGAAAGATACGGCAAGAAGTGCAATACTTATGAGTAACGTGTACATTTATCTCTTTCTTCTTTCTGATGTTTCATTTCGGCTTGTTTTTACTTATTGCTGATTTAATGTAAATAAAGTTGATTTAATTTTAATTTAAGTAAAACCCACATGAAATGTTTCTGAAAGGTTGGCGTAGCCTAAGATGTGCAGTCTGGGTGGGGTATAGAAGAGTGAAGGATGAATGAATGAAAGAAGAGAAAGAATAGCACTTAAAATGGGCTACCTCGGAACTAATTACCACGGTTTTCAGATTCAGCCCCATTACGAGGTGCCAACCATAGAAGGCGAACTCTTCGAGGCATTGAAGAAACTCGCTATTATTGAAAATAAGAAAGCGGCAAATTATTCTGCTGCGGGTAGAACCGATAAGGGAGTACATGCACTCTCTCAAGTCGTTTCCTTTGATACTACCAACCCAAACGTGACACCACGAATGATAAACAGTATGCTTCCGGACGATATATGGATATATGCACTCGCAAAGCCGCATTCTGGATTTAATGCACGCAAGGATGCCATAAGTCGTGAATACCGATATTTTTTATTTTTATCCGATGAATTTTCTGACCTGGACGCAGCTCTAACGCGTATGCGAGAGGCATCGGAATGGTTTATCGGATCACACGATTTCTCTAACTTTTCTCAGCTTCATGGTTGTGCCCGCAAGACTGAAAGTTATTCAACAATAAGAGAGATAAAACGGATAGAGATAAATAAGGAAAAAAAGAATTCTTGTATTTGTATAGAATTCTTTTATCATCATAGATATAGAGGCAAGCGGTTTTCTGCGTAAGATGGTAAGGAAAATAGTTTCGGCTTTGAGTGCGGTTGGCTACGGCATAAAAGACAAAGGATGGATAGGTGATTTATTGCAGCAACGGGTGAAGGAACAAATTGAACCAGTACCTGCTTTTGGGCTCCTTCTGAAAAACGTTTCCTATCGAGGAGTAAGATTCTTGGAAGACGAATACGCGAAGAGGAGAATAACGGAACGACTAAAGAAGGATTTGTATTTTCATGCCACGATTGCCAGGATGCTGAGGGATATGGTGTAATGTAAATTGTAAAATGCAATCAAGATAAATAAAAAATGCGAATTCAAACGTATAATAGGTGGAACACACCCCGTATATCCTTAAAAACTTCCTCCTTTTCCCTATTGCCATCCACAATAAATGTATTTTTGAAGTATTTTTTAAGCGCTATATAGTTTTTCCTAACTTTCTCTAACCTTCTCTCCTCCTCAAACAATTCGAGAGTCGCCCTGTTTTCATTAATTCTTTTTAAACAAACCTCTGATGGTGTATCAATAATAAAAGTAAGGTCGGGTTTTCTAAACTTCGAGTTGATTTGTATCAAAAACTCCTGGTCAACGTCTATCGAACCAAAAGCTAAAGATGACAGGATATATCGGTCTGATATAACAATTTTATTTTCCCGCAACGCAGGTTCAATCTCGTTCTGTAAATGATGGGCTCTATCAGCAGCAAACAGCAATTGCAATGCCGGCGGAGATGGGTTCCATTCATGTTTAAGTGCCGCTTTAATCAGATTTCCAATAGATGAAGTTGTTGGTTCCTTCGTTAAAATGACCTCCTCGCCATTATCTCTAAGGTACCCTGCTAAAAGCGCTGCTTGTGTTGATAACCCTGCTCCGTCCAACCCCTCAATCACTATCAAAATCCTTTTTTTTGATGCCATTCTCAAGCGTTCCTCCATTTTCAACCCAAAAGGCCGGGGCTGGGATTTGAACCCAGGTCTTGGGATCCACAGTCCCAAGGGATGCCGCTACCACACCCCGGCATTTTTTTATTATAAAATAAAGTGTAATGTAATAAAATCATGGTAATAATACTTGAAGAGGTCTTTCAAAAGTGGAAAAAATAGGTGAGGTGGAATTAGGATTTCAAAGAAGACCTGCACCCGTTATAGTAGGAGTACTGAAAAGATTGTCCATTCAGGAGGCGAAGCGCGCGAGGGAAAGCGGAGCTAACGTAATAGAATTGAGAATTGACCTTTTAGAAGAGGAAGAAAGAGACATAGAGAGGGTGAAAGAATTCGTTGCGATGCTAAAAAAATCTCTATTCTTCATGCCAGTAATCGTTACGAACAGGAAAAAAGAAGAAGGTGGCTCTTTTACGGGCTCTGAAGCCCAAAGAATTGGTATGCTTATTAGCATCCTCGAAACTGCAGAGGTAGATGCTGTGGACATTGAATTCTTTTCTCCCACAGAGTTAAAAAAAGCGATAATAGAAAAGGCAAAAAGCCTTCACATCCCTGCTATTCTCTCTTTCCATGATTTCAAAGGCATGCCAAGCCGTGAAGATATACTGAGAATCATTGCCTCTATATATGAAGGAGGAGGGAGCATCGCAAAGATAGCAGTGACGCCAAAGACGCCGAGCGATGCTTTGCTTTTGCTCAACCTAACCCATAAACTATCAAGCGAAGGGAAATTGTTAGTGACTGTTGGAATGGGTCCTGTCGGAAGACATCTGCGGGTGATTGCACCTTTGTATGGGTCCGCATTGACTTATGGATTTATAGAGGGTGAGGAAGAAGTAGCACCTGGTCAATTCAGTGTGAATGAATTGAGGAGCATAATAAACAAAATCCAAATCCCACGTTTAAATTCATAAGTAAATCCGGATAAGCATCTTTAATGCCGGGGACGGGGTTCGGACCCGTGACCTCTGCATTATGAGTGCAGCGCCCTAACCAACTAGGCCACCCCGGCATTCGTTTTTTCATTGCTTTCCTTTAACTCCATGCGTAGCTCACCGATAGATGCGACCCTTTCCGCAACGGCATCATGCTGGTGGATACTCTCTTCGTTTATCTGTTTTATGTTAATAATAGAATCGTCAGGAAGCATATTAAAAGTTTCTACCACTCGCTTTGCCATCTCGCGGACACAATCTTCAACAAACATGGGTTTTTTATGTGCGTTTTCTACAAGCTCCGTCTCATCCGGGCGCTTCAAGATTTCATACGTTTTTGCACTCATTGAGCGCTCTATTATCCTTATTATCCTTTCTATAGGGACTTTAACATCATCTTCCACCTCTATGGATATTATACCCCTACCTCTTTGATTGTGCGTTGCCATAGGTACGGCAATCAAAAAAGCATCTATATCCTTTCTGGCTATTCCCATCTTCGTTAATTCCGCCGCCACTTTTTCCCTCATCAGCTCCTGTGCGCAGGGGCATGCGGTCATTCCTACAATCTCCGCTCCTATTATCTTTTTTATCCTCACACCATTATCAGGTGTGCGAAAAGCTCTTGCCTCTGCGAAGATAGTTGCAGGCTCTTGACAGGATATCTTCATCACGGGCGTTCTTCTTTTTAGCATATACTCGCTTTTCATTCCTACTTCGGCGGTAGAAGCGTATTCGTGGAGAAGGAGCACCCTCTTTGCTACTTCGCTGCACAATTCCTCCACCTCGTATATCGGCGTATTAATTGCCTCTTCCAGCACTTCATACATCGCCTCGAAATTCCGTGACAAATTTGCCCCTTTTATATCTCTTGGAAGGTCAACAAAGATATGGAAATCTGATATAAGAATTACAGGTCTTTTTCCACCAGCTCTCGCTACCTCTACCAGCTTCTTCACATTCTTTACGCCCACCCTCGTCAGGTTTATTCTTATATCCGGACTGCTGGCTTGCACATCAGGTAAAGGTAACGCCATAATTTTTATTTATGACCTTAACCTTGTTAAACTTTTTATGATATGAAATGAAAGATGGATGCCGGGAAACTGAATTACAAATTACTTGAGGAGCTGTTGCGGGAATATAAGGGTGTGGAGGATGAGCGGGTTGTCGTGGGTCCCGG
>QMVO01000165.1 GCA_003661125.1 Methanosarcinales archaeon | reverse complement strand
CTCGTGCAGTTCTTTTGCTTTCTTACGTTTTAGGATTAACAATTCTTTTTTCATTGCGGACACTTCTTTTACACATGCTTTCTTTACCTATAAAAGTGTCCTACTTCCATGTGGAAAATAACCTCTATCTATCTACTTTACCTTAAAAAGTAAACATGAACAAAGCGTACGGCTGGAAAAGGAGAATACTCAGAATAGACCTTTCAAAAGGTCGAATAGACCGCTTCGTACCCGAGGCTGCTCTACTCAAAAATTATCTCGGTGGTCGAGGACTCGGAGCGAAAATAGTGTATGACAATGGACGTGTTAACGCTCTATCACCCAATAACCTGCTTGTATTTGCCGTAGGTCCGCTGACAGGCACCACCACACCGGCATCGGGCAGAGTCTCGCTGTCCACAAAATCACCCTTGACAGGAACGATATTCGATTCTAATTGCGGTGGTTCATTCGGTCCTGAGCTGAAAAAAGCAGGATATGATGCAATAATTATTTCTGGTAAATCACCGGAACCGGTATTTATAGAAATAAAAGACGAAAGAGTGGAGCTAAAACCTGCAGGGATGCTGTGGGGTAAGAACGTGAAAGAGACCACAAATATTCTAAAAGGCAGGAGTAGCGTTGTTTGTATAGGCAGAGCAGGGGAGAAACTTGTACCTTTGGCTTCGGTGATCTCAGATGGTGTTCATGCCTTCGGGCGTGGAGGGGTAGGTGCAGTAATGGGGTCGAAGAACCTGAAGGCAGTCGTGGTAAAGGGAACGGGCGGAGTTGAAATCTTCGATAGGAATGAATTTTCAAAGCAAAAGGAGGCGATTAACCGGCTCTTAATTGCATGTCCCACTATAAGCAAAGGGCTCTCAGTTTTTGGAACTCCGTTTTTAGTGAAGATAACGAGCTGGATGAAAATCCTTCCGGTTGCAAATTTCAGAAAGGGGGAGCCTGAGCCTGATTTTGATCTCCGAGAGTTTTTTGCAAAGACCATAGCCGGGAAATATTCCCCAAGGAAAAAGGCTTGCTATTCCTGCTCCATCGCATGCAAGAGAGAAGACAAAGAGGGTAAGGAACTACCGGAATATGAAACAATTGGTCTAATGGGCGCGAACATTCAAAACCCTGATTATGATGCGGTTGTTGAGGCGAATAGGCTGTGTAATGATTACGGCCTGGATACGATATCTGTTGCTGGCGTTTTGGGCTGCTACTCAGAGATAAGGGATAAAGGCATTTCACACACAGAACTTACAAATCTAACCAGAAAGATAGGCGAAAAAGAAGGCATTGGCGAAAGACTTGGTAGAGGTGCAAAGGCTTTTGCTGAATCAGAAGGGTGTCCTGAGAAGGCAATTCAAGTAAAAGGACTTTCGCTCCCTTCCTATGACCCACGAGGTGTAAAGGGTTTAGGGTTCAGCTATGCCACTTCCAACCGTGGCGGATGCCATACAAGGGCATATCTTGTCGCTCCGGAGATACTGCGAAAGCCAAAGGCAATTGACCCTTACACGCTTGCGGGAAAAGCAGGACATACAAAGATATTCCAAGATAGGTTTGCCGCAGTTGATTCGCTCGTGGTGTGTAAATTCGCATTCTTCGGTGCAGGAGAGGAGGAATATGCGAACATCCTGAGTGCGGTTACCGGGGAAAATTATACATCTGAGGATTTGATGCTTGTCGGAGAGAGAATATGGAACGTGGAACGTCTTTATAATGTAAGAGAAGGGTTTTGTAAGGGGGACGATATCTTGCCCGAGAGGTTCTTTGAAGAGAAGGTGAATGAAAGAGTGATAGATAAGGAAGAGTTTCTAAACACGCTTGATGAATATTATCGTATGCGTGGCTGGGATGATGAGGGCGTGCCTAAGGGAGGCAAATTGAAGAGGTTGGGGATATAGACTCCAATAAATAAAGTAAAGTATGGAAAATCATTATTTCTTTTGTTCCCCTCGCTTTAATTTCTCTTCTATAAATCGCATCCCCTCCACGCGGGCTTCGTCCACTAATTCTATCTTTATACCACCACCCTGAGCAATCGTCGCAGTTCCTCCACCGCCACCTCCATATTTCTTGGTAACATGCTGTAACCACTCAGAAGCACTTATCCTGGCACTTAAATCAGGAGGAACTGCTGCAACAACAGATCCACGATCACCCTCCTTGCTAAAAAGCATAATTGCGTAACCATCATCTGCAATCTGTGAGGAGATGTTCATCAACTCTTTCACACTTACCGTTGGTAACACCTCATCAATACAATCTACATCGCTTATTTTTTTTGCTTTTCTTTTCAATCGCTCGGGTTCCAATTCCGCAATCTTACCTCGCAATCGCTCGTTCTCCTTCCTTAACTGTTTCCACTCCTCAAAGAATCTTTCAACAGCGGCAGGCAATTTGTCCGCAGGGACTCTTAACACAGAGGCTGATTTCCTTATCAGCTCTTCCAGCGATTGTATCTCCTTGACGGCAGCTTCTCCCGCGGAATACTCTATTCTCTCGATGCCATCTTGTATTCGCTCAGTACGCAATATTTTTATCGGACCGATCTCGCCTGTCTTCGAGCAATGCGTTCCAGCACATGCTTGCACATCCTCATCCTCACCTATCCGCACTATTCTTATTTTTTCGCCTGGAGGGACTCCACCCTGATAAATACGGAACCCGTATTTCTGCTCTGCTTCGTTTCTGTCTTCAAAATTCGCTCTTATTTCCTTGTCTTCCATAACTATCCTGTTTGCAAGCATCTCTATCTCGCTTCGCTCATCATCTGAAATTCTTTTGAAGTGAGTGATGTCAATTCTCGCACGCTTTTCTCCTTTCTGCGCCCCTGCCTGCCATACATGCTCCCCCAGCACTTTCCTCGCTGCGCATACTACGACATGAGTTGCTGAATGATGCCTTGTATGCGCGATTCGCCTTGCTCCGTCTATGTGCCCGGATACCACTGCGCCTTTGCTTACCCTACCGGTCTCTATTTTATGAAGGATAACGCCATCAACTTCCTGCACATCCTGCACCTTCAGTGTTCTGTTTTCTCCTTTCACCGTTAAGCTACCAGCATCAGCAGGTTGACCGCCACCCTCAGGGAAAAAGAGCGTCTTATCTAATATAACAGAATCGTCCACAAAATCCAGCACAGTAGCTTCGAAATCCACCGCTGAAGGCTTCTCGTAATACAATTTTTGGGTCGCCGGAATTAATTTCGTTTTTTCTTCTATTCCTCCTGCAATGGGTTCCATCTCTCCTCTTCTCTCCTCGCTGTGCATACTCGCAACGAGTGAATAAAAGTTTTCTGGGATATCTACTATGTTTGCTTCCTGATTGAATACAACCTCTTTCGCAAACTCCGGTGGTAATCCATACGTATCATATAAATTAATTAGCACATCGAGTGGTATTTTTTGCTTTTCTTCTTTATATCTCCTTGCCATCTGCCTTACGATTCTTTCACCCTTTAAAAGCGTTTCCTCATATCTTCGGTGCTCCAGCGATACCAATTCAACAATTCTATCCACTGCTTTTTCCAACTCGGGGAAAGAATTTCTAAGCGTTTTTATTTGCATGACTACTATATCCTCCAGAGGTATTTCTATTCTCATGGATTTTAACATCCTGAAAACTCGCCTCAGGACCAACCTTGCTAAATAGCCCTCTCTCGCATTTGAAGGGACCACACCATCAGCCAGCATGAAAGCCAGGCATTTTGTATGGTCTGCAATTGCGTATATTGTTTCTATCGGCTCTAAGACGGTTTTTAGACTTTCAAACGAAACACCAAGCTTCTTCGCTATTTCCACTCGTTTCATAGCTCCTGACATAGCTGCATGCTGTATAATTATCTCGGGATGCGTCTCTAACGGATGCTTAACTCCCGCTGCATTCACCAATTCATGTATTATATCCGGAAATATCGCATCATAGACCGTGGGAGTGCCTTTAGAAGCCCAAACAAAACGTTCTAACCCATAGCCTGTGTCCACGATGTAAGTGTCCATTTTATTATATCGCTGCCCTTTTATGCGTATTTCTCCGCGAGGAGAAAGCTCGAGGTCCATGAAAACAAGTGTCGCAAGTTCTAACCCGTTTGTGATGACCTCAAGACAGGGTCCTGCATTTCCGCCGCCCATCCACGGCGCCTCCTTATACGTTACGTTGTCCATGTCCACACCAAGTTGTCTCAAAAATCCATCGCAATACTTTACGGTCTCGTTCTTCCAGTATATCTCCTCTCCTCCTCTCTTATTGAAGGCATGATGCCCCATCATCTCGAATGTGGTTAAGTGGCGCCCGGTTTTTCCTATTGATTCGAGATCTTCAAGTCTTATGCAGGGTTGAGAAATGACAAGTGGATTTGCAGGCGGTGGGACTTTGCCGGAGGTTACAAAAGGCTGAAAATTTGCAATGGACGCGATGTTAAGATAAATATCATCTCGCCAGCGTGCTACAACTGGATACCTCTTCATTCTCGTGTGTTTATGCGAACAATGCTCAAAGAAAGATAAGAAGCTCTCTCTTATCTCTTCTATGCTTCTCTCGTTGAAAATAGGCTTGCCTATAAACGAATAAATTTCACAGGGCGCATCCCCACAGGTCTTTCTGTCTTTGTCACGAGTCCAGAAGTGCGAGCCACACTTCTCGCATTTCTTCCTTGTGAATCCATTCTCCTTGAAGTATTTTATGTCGTAGTCACTCATCTTATTTTATAACTCTGCAATACCTTTGGATCGTTTTTCTCCAACAAGAGCCTTTCTTTTTTACCCGCCTCGAATTCTCGCTTCGCTTCTGTATAGAGTTCACTCACCTCCTTGTACCCACCCATGATTACGCTCCTATTTTTTATTGTATTTGTATAGCTACCCTTTATTTTAAAACTTTCCATGCGATATTCTTGCAATAATGGTTAGGGTGGTAATCCATCAGCGCAACATTTGGAGTGG
>QMVO01000164.1 GCA_003661125.1 Methanosarcinales archaeon | reverse complement strand
TATAACTCACAAAACCTCCTTTTTTTCTTTCGCTTTTTACCTCACCGATTCCCTTATTTAGTGACGCAAAGAAGAAATTTACAGTCCCTGCTTTTTCCCTTCCGTCACTTAATTAATATTTATATATTCATTATATATCTTCTTTTTTTCCACCTTCCCTTAAATCCACTATCTCCGATACCTCAGGTCCGGTGGAAATCAACTTCACGGGAACTTGTGTGTCGCGCTCAACCCGGGCTACAAAATCCTTCACTTCTCTACTCAATTCCCTGTACTCCCTCACACCGCGACATGACGGGTCTAACCTGTCCACGCCACTCAATGCCACCATCGTTGCGCCATTTATCATCGCGGAGTAGGCAGCCATCTTTGCGTCCCACACCCCTATCCTCCTTTTCCTGCCTGTAACCGTGCCATACTCTTCGATATGCAATTCAGCCGCTTTTTCATCTTCCATTTGCGTTTCAAAAGGACCTTCACCCACCCTCGTTGGAAACGACTTGAATACAACCACAACATCATCTATTCTTGTAGGACCTAAGCCCACATCCGCAGCCATCTGTGAAGCAGTCGTGTCTTTAGACGTAACGAAAGGATAAGTCCCATAGAGCAAAGAAATGCCAAACCCTTGCGTTCCTTCCACCAGCACACCTTCTCCACGGTCTAACGCCTCGTTTATTTCCTGTGGCACGTCACAAAGGAACTCCTCAAGCTCTTTTTCATCCTTTGCCTGCTTCGCCTTCCTTAATGCACGAGCGGCATTCGCAGGTCCACAACCCGTACCGGTAGATCCTATTTTTCCCTTTAAATGGGCATTCTTCCCGTCCTCTTCAATGTGCTTCTCTTCTATTATCGCACATCTCCAATCCACACCTACTCTGCCCTTCAGCCCAAAGGACGATACTTCTCGTTTGAATACTCTCGGATCAACCAATACACCTGCTCCAATCAGAAGCCTTGCAGATTCATGCACAAAACCCGACGGCACCATTCTTAATGCGTACTTCTTACCTTCTACTTCCACCGTGTGCCCTGCATTGGGACCTACACCACCCCTCGCAACTATGTTCGGCTTGTCATGCTTTGCAAGATATGCGATTATCTTGCCTTTACCTTCGTCACCAAAAAATCCCCCTACTACTATTGTTGATGGCATGATAATTACAAACCTTTTTAATGGATAAAAGGCATTTATGATTATGAAAATAAAAAACGATATAATAAGTTATCAATTCGCCGAGAGGATAAAATCAGCGTTGATTATCGGTTCTAAGATGCTAACAGTGGTAGAAACGTTGAATGAGGAAAGTGAACTGGAGGGAGCGAAAAAAGCAATGTTTGCATTCTTTGATGGTCTGTCCACGGAGACCGGGATAGCGTTAAACGCAACGGGAATGCAAGAATTCATACTGGTAGAAGAAAAAGTAACACAGGTAAAAAGGGGGATTGGGGAGAGAGATTATGAGGAGGCGCATGCAAACCTTGGGAGAGCAGTTTCGCATGCTACAACCGTCTGTGACCGAACGATGAGGGCATTGATGGAGAGCGGATTAATGTGATTTTTATTTATAATAAAATTGCAAATAGCTTCACATGATGAAGGTAGCGATAAATGGATGGGGGCGGATAGGAAGAATTGTATTCAGAGCGGCGTTACGTAACTCGAATATAAATTTCGTAGCAATAAATAGCCATGCTGCCGAGCCTACATGGGTAGCACATCTGTTGAAGTATGATTCTGTGCACGGCGTGCTGGAGGGAGAGATAAGAGCGGAGAAAGATACAAACACGTTAGTTGTGAATGGAAAAGAAATAAAGATATTAGCAGAAACCGATCCGGAGAAGTTGCCATGGAGTGATTTCGGCGTGGATGTGGTTGTAGAATCAACAGGGAAGTTCAGAGAGAGGAAAGATTTGTCGAAACACCTTGATGCAGGATGCAAAAAAGTGATAATTACAGCACCTGCAAAAGACCCAGACGTAACTCTTGTTCCGGGGGTCAACGATGAGATGTATGACCATGCCTCGCATAATATAATTTCGCTCGCGAGTTGCACCACCAATTGCCTTGCTCCAGTGGCGAAGGTATTGAATGACGAGTTTGGGATAAATCGCGGTTTTATGACCACCGTGCATGCTTACACAAGTGACCAGAGGCTTCTTGATGGTAGGCATAAAGACCTGAGAAGGGCTCGTGCTGCCGCTATGTCCATAATACCAACCACAACAGGAGCAGCGGCATCAATAGGTGTCGTGTTGCCGCTACTCGCAGGGAAACTGGATGGAATAGCCATGCGAGTTCCTACCTTTAACGTTTCCGTGGTTGACCTCGTTGCAGAGCTGAGTAGAGAAGTTACGCGTGATGAGGTGAACAGTGCATTTGAAGAAGCATCGAAGAGCTCTTTGAGCGGAATCCTTGGTGTTTCTTTTGAGCCTCTCGTCTCTATTGACCATCTGGGAACAAATTATTCTTCCATTGTTGATGCACTGTCCACGAGTGTGATAGGCAATGGGGAGCGTGCCAGCGGCAGTTTAGTGAAAGTGCTTGCATGGTATGACAATGAATGGGGCTACTCTTGCAGGGTGGTGGATACGATAAAGAGGATAGAGGAGGAGGATAGAGAAAGATAAAGAGAAGGTAGCAGAAATGAACGAGCAGTTAAAAGACTTCTTAACAATAGATGATTTTGATGTAGAAGGAAAAACGGTCCTCTTCCGTGCAGATATAAACTCGGTTGTTATCAATGGCAAAGTACAAATGAAGGAGCGGATAGAGGAGAATGCAAAAACGATCCGAGAGCTTTCAGCGAAGCGAGCAAAAGTGGTTATTCTTGCTCATCAAGGTCGTGCAGGTGGAGATGACTTTCTCCCTCTGGACCAGCACGCGCAACTGCTCAGGAATTTCGTAGACTTGAAATACGTTGATGACATAATGGGACCCGTTGCAAGAGCGGCGATAAAAAATCTTAACGAAGGGGAAGTTCTACTGCTGGACAATGTAAGGATGCTTGCAGAAGAAACGCTGGACAGAACACCGGAGGAGCATGCGAAATCGATTTTCGTAACAAGACTTGCTTCTCTTGCTGATATTTACATAAATGATGCTTTCTCCGTAGCTCACAGGTCGCATGCATCAGTGGTGGGCTTCCCGAAGGTATTGGATGCAGGAATAGGAAGATTGATGGAGCGTGAGTTGATGGCGCTGGGAAGAGCAGTTATCGACATAAAAAGACCTGTTGTTTACGTGCTTGGCGGTGCGAAACCAGAAGAGGTGTTTGACATAATGGAGTTTGCGTTAGAGAAGGGAGTGGATAGCATACTTACAACAGGAGTTATCGGCAGCTTCTTTTTATACGCGAAAGGTGTAATTCCGTTGAAGGTGGATAATCTGCTTTTTGAGCATGTGGGTAGAGCGCGGAGGATAGCGAATCGAGGCGGCAGGAGAATAAAATATCCCTGGGATGTTGCGATTGAAGTGAATGGTAGGCGAAAGGAGATACCGCTTGATGAAGTACGAGCAAACCAGCGAATATACGATATAGGTGAGATAACATGTGAGAAATACGGAGAGATAATAAAAAATGCGCGGACGGTGATAATGAAAGGACCTGCGGGGGCATACGAGAAGAAAGAATTTGCAAAGGGAACAAAAAAGATTTTTAAAGCAATTGCAGATTCTGACGCGTTTTCGCTGCTCGGTGGTGGGCATACATCAGCGGCGATAAGTGAAGTGGGAATGAATAGACAAGAGATGGACAATGTTCACGTTAGTCTTGCCGGAGGTGCATTCCTGAGGTATCTTTTAGGGAAGCCTCTGCCTGGGATAGAGGTATTGAAGAAACGGTGATTGAAAACGAGAAGAGCGCCCAATCTCAAAGACATTGACTTCCAAATCGCAGTAAACAAAAAGAAGATGGTAATAGAATACCGATTGCCCCTTTTTGGGCAAATAGAGGTCACACTACACGAAGAGTCAAAAATTCTTTATGAACTATTGGGCAAAAGAGGAGAAATAGAAAGATTAAAACAGATAGAACATTTGGGCGTTTTGCATGAGTTTTTAATTGCCCGGTTTATACACGGTGGACATACGTTATAACCATTCTCTATCTAATAGAGCAAGCGAAAAATTTTACTAAAATTAGTAACAAAATAAAACTCAATGGAGGAATCAATATATCTTCTGGAGAGGAGCTATTAAAGTGCTGGGCTTTGCTTCTTTTTACTGGGCATCAATATGGAACATTTTCGACAGAGAGAGCGCTGTTAAAAAAGTTGAAAGAAGATGATTACGATAAGGTATTTAAAGAATTATTTGAGGATGAGAGATTACGAGAAAACTTGGTGAAAATAGTTAATAATGAAGAGATATTTCATGCGTTTTACGTTCTGACGGCATATAAAACGTTAAAAATAAAAGGGGAATACTACAAAAGAGAAAAAGAATATTATGAAAGTCAGAAAGAGAAAAAGGGAAAGAAGGGAGAACTTCATGAAAACGAATTATTGGAAATTCTGAAGGCTTTTTTACTCCGGGAGAATTACTATTCTGGAGCGAATAAAGGAGAAATTGAGAAAAGAGAAAAACTCAAAAGGTTGGTCGAATATTTTAAAACTTTTAGAGAGTTAGCCTTTGTTATATTAGATGGATACTATGCTCAGGTATCTTTAAATTTAAATCCATTGTATATTCTCAAGAATTTAGACGAAATGGCTGAGAATCGACACTTAAGAACATTAATAGACGATATCCAAAAATACTTTTATAATACCATCTATCATTCGCAAGAAGGCATTGTAAGCCACCTCTATTATTCTAATCAATATTCACAGCTTTTTGCTGAATACGACGACGTGAAACGTGAAACAACAGATTGAAGACTTATGCGATAACAAAATAGATAATAAGGTTCAAAAGCTTATGAAAGG
>QMVO01000163.1 GCA_003661125.1 Methanosarcinales archaeon | reverse complement strand
TGTTATCAAAAGACTGAACGATGTATTGAACGTATTTGCTCAATAAGTTGTGGTAAATCTGTTTTATTTGAGTTGCGATGGTGTTTTTACGCGATTTCATCAAAAATCCCCACCTAATATTGAGCAAGTTTATTGAACCTTTATTTGTCAAATGAAATAGTGAACGATGTATTGAGCCTTTCCAACCTATTAGGTCATATGACCTCCTCCACATAACAAATATAGGCATACGACATAAAAAGGTATTCCGAATTGAGAGGAAGCGAAATGAATGAAAGGGAATAAAACTGCATCTTAGAGGTTAACGCTCGACCTGATGTTCGTCAATATGGCAGAACAAGGATATGAATGCCCATCATTCGTATCCAACGCCATATTAGAGACAGCGAAATCGGTATTCTATCCCACAAGGTAGAAACCGTTAGGCTTTTCATAGAGCGATTGAAAGGACACTGAAACACTCTCTAACGGCGATCAAGCGCTATATCCTGACTTTCTCCCGTGTTGCGTTTCATACAGAAAAGGGATGCACAACGAAAGAAATCGCTTTTAGATTTCAGAGCGATTGAACACGGGATTACCAGGCGTCATACATGCTTTGCAATTACAACATCATAATCCTTAAAATCATGTAGGGTAATTCTATCGTAGAACGCTTCTGCTTCCACCTGAGATAGTCCGAAACTGGTGTTCAAGTCATTATAAACAACTGTCTGTCCGATTTGTTTATTTCCAACTCTTCCAGATTCATGTTCAGCTCCTAATGGGATGAATCATATGACACAAAGGTTATTAAGTGGAATTATCTTTTAAGAGAGAATAATGTTTTCCATGAAAGAAAAAAGCGAGAAAAATTTTTATGATGAGCGAAAAAGTGGTTGACATTGTCAGGTATTTGAATTCGAAGGTAAAGAAGAACAAAGCGATACGAAGTGTACTCATTATGTGTGGTGAGCATTGTAACAGGATCGAGCTTGGCGAGAAGAAGCTATTGGATTATGTTACCCAACTCGCATCTAAGATGGATGCCCCTGTTGCAGCAACGGGCAATACGGTGATAGAATTAAAGGAGAGAGGAGTAAACGCGAGGAAGATGTTCGCGGCTGAGACAGTCTTTTACTTAAAATATAGCTGGAGAGAAGAATTAGGGCTGTCAGAAAAACCGGAAGTTGTCCTGTTGATGGGTTACAATCGCGATATTTTGAAATCCATCGTCAGTGCGTTAGAAGGTGCGGGTGTCGATACCGTTGTCCTGGATAATATAGAAATAGAAGAAGCTACTTTTTCTTTGTACGGGCTTTCATTCCAGGAATGGAAGGAGAATTTAGAGATGATAATAAAAGCATTATAATCGAAAGAAGAAATGAAAGAAAGAAAAAGAAAAGCAGAGGAGCAGGCACAAGAGAGGCAACAAATATGGGAGTCCTTACCTAAGGGCGAAGTTTACCATGCACCCACAGATCCAGACGACTTTTTCAAGGGAATAACCTACGACATCTCACCAAGGCAATTTGGACTTCGCGTGAGGAAACATGACATGCATTGTGAATTAGGGGGACCAAAGCACCGGTACAGCAGTTTCTTCTTTATCGAAGTGGTGGGAGATGAAGGAATGATAGAAGATGGGCGAGTAGAAGTAATAGGACCGGAGATAAAGGATATAGAAGGGCAATCGTTTCCTTTTGGATTCTGGATACGGTATTATGGTAAGGAATTGACAGAAGATTACTTAGATTTGCTTACAAGGTGGACGTATTTCGCATTAGAGGAAGGAGAAGGGTGGATGCTTCTTAACACTCGCGATACGATATGGCTGCGATTACACAAAAAATACGCGTCCAAGCATGACTTCAAGCACCTTGGTCAAGCAATGATAAACCTCTGCAAGATACAATTCCCTCTGGTGGAGAAAGCGGATGCGAAGATACTGATAGCAACCGAGGAATTAGGAGGGGCGAAGCTCACAAAGGAAATAATGGATAAAGTATGCATCCCATACTGGGAGAGAGTGGATGAAAGTGCGAGGGAGTTTTCTGACGAGGACGTTGACACTTTTTATGGTTGTACTATCTGCCAAACATTTGCACCAACCCATGTATGCGTAGTTGCGCCGGATAGACCACCTTATTGTGGGATAATTACATGGCTGGGAGCTAAAGTAATGTGTGACCTCGACCCGTATGGATACACATTTGAAATGCCGTTGGGCGAATGTGTTGACCCCTGGGGAGGAGAATACACAGGTGTGAATGAAAAAATATACGAGAAGTCAAACAGGACCTACAAACGAGTGGTGATGTATTCTTCGATAACCTACCCGCAAACGAATTGTGGATGTTTCGAAGCTGCTATCTTTTATATACCTGACGTTGACGGCTTGGGGCTGGTAGACCGAAGATATGGGGGGGATACGCCTCTGGGCATGACATTCTCAAAGCTCGCAGGACTTATAAGTGGAGGACAGCAGAACCACGGATATTGTGGAATATCATTTAGAACACCGAAGTCGAGGAAGTTTGTCCGCGCGGATGGTGGATGGCGTCGCATCGTGTGGATGCCAAAGGAATACAAGCAAATGCTTGCGGAGTTCATCCCGGAGGAGATGTATGATAAAATAGCAACAGAGGAGAATTGCGTCAATCCAGAAGAACTGAAGGAGTTTCTTAAGCGTGTGAAGCATCCAGTTGTAGCATTATGGAAGGATGGAGAAGTACCGGAACCTTTGCGGATACCGGCGCCAAACACTGATTGGAGCGGTGAGGAAGAAAAGATAGCGAGAGAAAAAGGGAAGAAGATAATTACACTTACTCAATGATTAAAACCGAAACCTTTATTACTTCGATGTTATCTTTTCTTATTTGAGGTGAAGAAAATGGAATTGGAAGGAGTAGAAATAGAAGATACATTTGCTGAGGCGTTTCCGATAAAGGTTGCGCGAGTATTGATAACAGCAGCGAATGAGAAATGGGCGATGGAAGCGGCGAAAGAAACAACTGGATTTGGCACATCCGTAATAATGTGCCCCGCAGAGGCAGGAATAGATAAAATAGCAGCTCGTGAGGAGACTCCGGATGGAAGACCTGGTGTTTATATAATTATATGCACATTCGGCTATAAGGCATTGGACGAGCAACTGCTTGCGAGAATAGGACAATGCGTCCTCACATGTCCGACAACGGCGGTATTTAATGCAATAAAGCCCGAAGAAGGAGAGAAGGAGTTCAATACAGGATTCAAGTTGAAATTCTTCGGCGATGGGTTCGAATCAGAAGAAGAACTTTATGGTAGAGCGGTGTCAAGGATTCCGATAATGGGTGGTGAGTTCGTGATAGAGAAAAATTTGGGAGCAAAGGAGGGAGTTGCAGGCGGTAATCTGTTTATTCTTGCGAATGACCAGATGTCTGCGCTGGGTGCGGCAGAGGAAGCTGTCTCTGCCATCAGGGAGGTAGAAGGCACGATAACTCCTTTCACAGGTGGTGTTGTTGCATCAGGTTCAAAGCCTGGGTCGCAGAAATACAAGTTCATGCATGCAACGACAAATGAGAAGTATTGCCCTACGCTAAAAGACGAGATAGAAGCGTCTGAACTGCCTAAGGAAGTAAATGGCGTTTTTGAAGTGGTGATAAATGGAGTAAGTGAAGAAGCGGTCAAAGAAGCAATGCGTGCAGGAATAAAAGCAGCGGTGAAAGTCCCTGGCGTGGTAAAAATAACGGCAGGTAACTTCGGTGGTAAATTAGGAAAGTACCAGCTCAGGCTTAAAGATGTGCTGGCAATGTAGCTTAATATTTCCTATGTCCCCCCATCCTTCTTTTTTTCTTCTCTTCAGTTTCTTTAGGTGACCCAGAATTTTAATGCCGCTTCACTTCCCTTTAAACTCCGGCTTCCGCTTCTCTAAAAAAGCTTTTAACCCTTCTCTCGCATCCTCAGTTTCAAGCACATGCCCGAAAAGATCCGATTCATACTGCAATGCAAGCTCCAAATCCAGCTCTATTCCGCGGTTCACAGCATCTTTTATTATTGCAAGCGTAACAGAACTATTTGAAAGTAGTTTCTTCACCAGTCTATCCACCTCGCTGTCAAGTTTTTCCGGAGGGACAACTTTATTCACGAGTGTTACCCGAAAAGCTTCTTCTGCACCCATCTGCTCTCCGCACATCAGCATTTCCATCGCTTTTGTCTTCCCTATTAATCTCGGTAATCTTTGCGTGCCGCCGCCACCCGGGATAATTGCCAGGTTAATCTCCGGCAGACCAAATATCGCTTTTTCGGACGCAATCCTGAAATCGCACGCCATCGCAAGCTCCAAACCACCACCTAAACAGAACCCGTTTATCTTTGCTATTATCGGTTTCTTCATCTTTTCCATGTATGTTGTTATCCCCTGAATCCATTGTGACCACTTACTTGCTTCCGTGGAACTTTTCTCAAGTAATTCTTCTATGTCCGCACCTGCACAGAAAGCTCTATCTCCCGCTCCGGCTATTACCAGCACATGCACCTCGGCATCAGCTTCTGCATCTTCCAGTGCATCTCGCAGCTCCGTTAATAATGCGGTGTTCAATGCGTTCAGCGATTTCGGTCTGTTAAGTGTTATTGTCCCGACTTTTTGCTCTTTATGATACAATATGTTTTCGTATTTCTTTTCTTTGGTCATTTTTTGTTCATTCCAATCGCCTCTTTTTAATACCTTTCTTCTTTCATTATTACCGCTTCAATTTATCGTTTCCCATCTCGCAATTTGACATTGTCAATTAGTGCCATATGACCCATACTATACCTATCATCCCTATACTTAATTAACATTCTCTTTCTCACCTCCTCCGCCTTCGTATAGTTCCTCGATCAAATCTGCGTACTCCACAACCAGCGATTTACTAAGCTGCGTTATGAATGAAGTCTCTTCTACCGACAATCCTTTCTTAAGGCAGAATCG
>QMVO01000162.1 GCA_003661125.1 Methanosarcinales archaeon | reverse complement strand
TAAAAGCATAAAAGGTTGGCTAAAGCGGAGAGAACTCGCAATAAAAGTGTTGGCATATAACATTAAAAGAATGCTCTACATTAAAAGGGCGAAGGATTTGGGAATCCCTCTTTGGGTAAGTTGTCAGTAATTCCAAATTGGCACTGGTAGGGAACTCCCAAATCCCCCTGTTAGTGTATATGCTCTTCAGTAAGAAATAATTTACCCCCGCCTGAGATAATCCGAAGGGTGTTATCTTAGTTTACGTCGACTTTTGGGATGAAGCCGCGATGCGGGAAGAGTTCTTAAAACAAAAGCGAGTGGTGCTGTTGAATATGTTAAAGGTGGTTATCAATTGGGCGGCTAAATGGTTTGATGATCTTGGATTTAAACCGGGTATTATACATTACGTTTCGTGGTGGGATGAATTAAGTCAACCCGCTCTAAACGGCTGGAATAAGGCTTTAAAGAACGTTGACAAGCAAACGGGGAAGGAGCTTCTGGAAAGTTTAGGGAAAAGTGGGGCGGATAGGGGAGGTAAAAACTTGGCTGAGATGAGCGATGAAGCAGCAGAATGGATGGCGAAATCAGAAATTGGGAGAAAAGCATTGAAAGAATGGGGTGACGACGCACAGAAAGGATTGGCGAAGATATTCGAGAAACATGGCGAAGGATTTGTTGATAATCTTGTTAGAAGGTATGGCGATGGTATTGTTGAGATAGTATCAAAAGGAGTTGGAAGGGAAGTTGTTGACATCAGCAAGGTTAGTCCAGAGAAGCTTGCTCAATATGTTAGAGGGGGTTAGGATGTTAACACCACCCATAGATGATCCTCTGGAAGATATCGGTAAGCATCAGTTATTGAAGATGATGAAATCCCCGCATGTAACAACAAAAATTGTGGATGATGAAGGAAAGGTGGTTGAGGTGATTGATAGGGTTGCAGTGTTGAAGAAAGGTGAACATATAGGACCAAATCAAGGTTGGAGCTGGGAGCATATAGTGGGAGAAGGACATCACAACCAGATTAAAAACGCATTTAATCTACTTGACAATGATAAAGCAGTTAAGGATTTCATAGCTGAAGGGCTGGAGAAGGGTTATAAAGATCCAAATGACCCATTTAATATGGGATGTTCCTGAAAATGAACATGATTTGGTGGTTATAATGAGTTATGATTCTCCAGGGAGTATACAAACAGCAAGGCCTGCTTAGGTGTGAGAAAATGTACAAGTATAATACAAAAATTTTGGATGTTAAGCCGAGCACATTGGATGAAGGCAATGAAGACCATATAATAGATGCCTATATTGAAGTAAAAGTGAATAATCTCAAAGTTTGGTGCTTTGTTCCCGATTGGAGAACATACTTCCCCTACTGGCCACCTTATCATTCCTACGGGATAGGTAAAACTCTCGTAAAAAACCTGATAGGCAAAACTATTGATTTAACCTTTAAATTCCTTAACCTAAAAACTGAACTCTTCGATGAAAAGGCTAAGAAAATCATACCTTTGCCAGAAAGAAAAAAGCCCTGTGATTACATCCTTATAGGGGAAGTTACCAACAAAGAGCCTTTTCACAGAGAACCTGAGAAATTCGAATATCTTCAGGTTGACTGTGGTTTCATAGTAAATAACCTCAGTGTAGAAAAAGATAAGTATAAAATAGGCGACTATATCCAAGCAGAAGGTCGTTTAGATGCTTATAAAGTTGATGAAAAGGAGGGATACGAATGAGCACGAAAAATCCTTCGGGTTTTTTGAGGAGGTAAAAGAAGAGAATCTGCGTTATGCAAATAAAATTCCTCGTAGTACAATAATTCCTGCTGTCAGTGCCGTAATAATCACAACAGCAATTCAGCTACTATCGATAACAGGGATAATGGATGCTTTCCATGTCGTAATGGCATTCTTCATCGGCGTTTTTGCGGGTATTTATGTGTATAATTCGAGATATATTGACGATGTGGCTGAAGTCAGAAGGGATATACCGATGGGTGAGATTGACATACTTTTGAAGAATGACACCTTTTATAGTAAGGCGTTAGATATAGTAAGGGGATGATGGAAATGGGCGTTTCTGTGCAGTTAGAAATAAAGATAGATACAAAAGGGGAAATAGAAGAGATATTTAAGGAATTTATAAATTGTTTTAATGAATTCTGGCTTGGTGATGCAAGTATTCATTATGACCTTAATATTCTCGAAAGGTTTGAGAGACATCTTTCAGTAGAAGATATCGTAAGTATTATGAGGGGATATAAAAACAAAGATTGGACAAGTATCTGTATATATGCATGTTTTTTCCATCTTCCTTCAATAGATGCAGATAATGGATGTATTAGTGGCATTTTAACAATTTCTAATGAAGACTATCCTGCATTTTCTTGGTCGACAACCACATCAGCAGGACTTGATGCCCTTATTTATAAGATGCACAAAAGGAACTTTTTTCCACATTGGAAAAAATGGCTAAGAATCTGGATCCAAAATTTATTATAGTAGGTGCTGAAACCAGAAGGGATGACCTTTCAGCTATGTTTGAATATCATAGGGATCCATATGTGTTCTGTATTGATTTTGAATTCATAGGTAATATAGACATTGATGAGGTGTTAAGAAGTGAGAGTTTAAAAGAAATCAAACAAATCCTTCCGAGAGAAGAGTTACTCGAACTAATAGAAAAGCACTCTGATGGCGTAATCAAGGGAAGGGAAGGTATTGGTGTGATAAGAAACAATCTTGATTTCGAGTTTGTCGCCTATATGTATCCACGATACTTCATAAGAAAAGAACTTAGGAGGAGGGGGGTCAAATTAAAACCCGGAAGAACAGAGAATTTGTTCATAAATGACCTTAGAACAGTGCCGAAGGCAATGAAAGATATAGGATTCATAGATGAAGAACTTTGCGGAAGGATAGAAGAAGCAAAAGGAATAGTGAAAGAGAAAGTGCAAGAAAAATTGGTTTCCAGCGGAAAATACGAAAGGGGCTTGCTTGAAAAATACGAAGAGATGAACAGGAAATGCAGCGAATATTGGGAGAGAACCAGAGAACGCGATGTTGAATTATGGGAGGAGCGGAAGAGGCTTCTCTCTCTACGGAACGAGTATCTCGATGAGTTCAGAAGAGAATACGAAAATGAAATGAGGAAAGCCATATTGGAGATGTTACCAGAGGATATGTTGAAAGATCTCGGATTCGAGAAGATTACAACAAAAAATGTAAAAGAGGTGATAAAATGAGAAAAATATCAACTATCGTATGCATGATGGCTTTGCTCCTGAGCATCAGCGGAGGACTCGTAAGCGGAGGGAAAGATGTTGCAGTATTGAACTCCAATGGCGTGGTTGCGAACACCAGCCTTCCTCTCGAATTGAACACCACAGGCATATACGTCAAAATTGGAGATACGAAAAAGGAGCTAAAAGTTCTGCCTGATATGCTCTCGAAAACGAAAACGGCGAACATAAAGCGCATCGAATTGAAAAATATCGAACAAGAACCTGTTTACGAAGTGAAGGCACTGAGAGAAGGTAGAGTTCTCGGTTTATTCCCTGTATCTATGGATATTGAGATGCGAGTGAATGCGAATAACGGCGAAACGGAACTAACAAAGAAGCCGTGGTGGAGTGTTCTTTGTTCTGGAGGTGCATAAAAGATGAAAGAAGAGAAAAGGAGAAGGGAATTTATTATCCTTTTGTTGGCGGTAGCCTCAATCACAGCACTTCTCTTTGGTGCTTCCGCCCACTCTTTTATCGAGGATGATAAGAACGAGGGGGTTTCAAATTCAAAACATAAAATCCATCCGGAACTTCAGATACAAATACAGGAAAGACCGAAGGAGAACATCATCATCCTCGTGCAACTGAAAAAGGAAGAAGACATGGATAAAATTGCTGGTTTAATCGAGAAGGAGGGTGGCGTGGTCACAGGTAAACACAAAGTAGGTGATGTCGTCACTGCAAATATACCCGCAAATAAAATAGAAGAGATTGCACGGGACTATTCCGTGAAGAGCATATCGCCAAACAGGGTATATCGCGCTCTTTTACAGGATAGCGTGCCACAAATAAACGCACCGGCGATGTGGAGTAACGGCTACAACGGCTCTGGCATAAAAATAGCCATCCTGGATACTGGTATTGACTCGACACACCCGATGCTCCAGGGGAAAGTCGTTCTGGAAGAGGTTTTCACCGGCGAAGACCATACTTATGACGTTCATGGACACGGCACTCATTGCGCTGGTATCGCGGCGGGTGTGGCGCCTGGCGCACTGCTGATCAATGGTAAAGTATTGAATGATACCGGCTACGGGAACGACACCGGCATAATAGACGCGATAAATTGGGCTGTTGATCCGGATGGCAATCCCGGTACGGATGACGGTGCGGATATTATCAGCATGAGTTTTGGTGCTCCTTATTCAGACCTCGACTCCCCCCAATACTCACCGCGATAAAGGACGCAGTTGAAGCGGGAGTGGTTGTAGTAGTTGCCGTTGGCAATTGCGGACCCGGTTGTCCAAGCGGTTCGTGTCATGGATATATAGGTGTGGAAACTCCGGGAATTCACCTGATGCCATATCTGTCGGTGCCGTTGATAAATATAACTACTGGGCTTGTTTCTCCAGCGGCGGTTACGTGAACGACACGATAATAAAACCCGATGTTGTCGCTCCCGGTATGAATATAAACTCTTCGATACTTGGGGCTTCATCCCAAAAGTCGACGTAAACTAAGATAACACCCTTCGGATTATCTCAGGCGGGGGTAAATTATTTCTTACTGAAGAGCATATAAACTAACAGGGGGATTTGGGAGTTCCCTATCAGTGCCAATATGGAATTACTGGCAACTTACCCAAAGAGGGATTCCCAAATCCTTCGCCCTTTTAATGTAGAGCATTCTTTTAATGTTATACGCCAACACTTTTATTGCGAGTTCTCTCCGCTTT
>QMVO01000161.1 GCA_003661125.1 Methanosarcinales archaeon | reverse complement strand
CTTTCCTTTTCCCAGGCTGCCAGTTCTTTTGTCAAGAACTCCATATTTTTCATTCTTCTTCCAGTGCATTCAGTGTCCATGACATTAATTTCGATTTCAGCGACATTGAGCCAACTTCCATGTCGGATAAAAGTGGAAATCAAAGATTTCCCAAAATTCGCCTATTGGCTATTGGCTAACTTCTTTTATCGCAAAACCTTATACGAAATGCAAGCCCGCGTCATTTTTTCCTTTCAAACAATACTTCCCCTTCATACAAAATCTTGATGATGCGGTGAAAAGGAATTTCTGCTCCTTCTCCTTTCAGGCTAAGAAAGGATTTTCCTATATGCACGATTTCTCGCCCATAAATCCTTTTCTAATCATCCGGAGCGCCTCGATGCAGATAAACTACTTCTAATTGGTCAAAGTCCATCCTTCCATCCCACTTGATCTTATTCAAATCGCTTTTCATTCTCTTCCACTTTCTCCAGCTCTCATAATCCCGTACCTAACTCCTATTGGTCCGATTATTTCAAAGATGACGGTCGTAGCGGCGATTATCGTAATTGCCATAGCGCCAAGCTCTTGCCCTATTTCTCCATAAGCCGCGAGTTCTCCGGATACCATACAAGCTAAGCCAACAGCAACGCCAGCTTGCGACAATAAAGTAAATCCCAAATATTTTTGGACCACTGGCTCGGCTTTTGTTGTTTTAGCGCCGATAAATGCGCCGCTCATTTTTCCGATTATTCTGCATATCATATAAATTATTCCTATTAGCCCCATTGTGATCAATAAATCTGGTCTCAGTTTTAGCCCCGCCACGATGAAGAATATGATGTAAATAGGAGGAAGAATGCTTTCTACGATTTCAAAAGACGTTCCGCCTATTCTTGGAACCAAGTTAATGAAAGACGCTCCCAAAAGCATGCATGCTAATATAGATGATAAACCGAATATTTCTGCCAATCCGACACAGGTTAAAATGCCAGCCAGGGTCATTATTAGAATGCTCTCTCTTCCCACGCTTTTCTTCGCTGAATACGCTAATATTGCTCCAATTAAAAATTCCTAAAACAATCGCACCTAAGATTTCTATCACCGGCTTCACGATCGCGGAGTAAACGGATAAAGACTCCTCTCCAAGCGAAACCTTTAAAATAGCGATAGCGATTACGAAAATGATTATTGCAACTCCGTCATCCAGACCCACTATTGCGGTAGTCATCTTACTCAAAGTGCCTCTTCTCGCTTTACAATCGTGCAAAGATGCTATCGTACCCGCAGGCGCAGTTGCCGGACCTATCGAACCCAAAAGCAAACCCACAGTCCAATCGCGAGTGAAAAGAAATACTCCTGAGGTAATAATTAAGAAGGTTATGAAGGATTCGATTATTGTAATTGCAATGCTTTGTTTTCCGAGCCTCTGTAAGAATTCGAGCGTAAAACTCCCTCCAATAATAAAACCGATTAACCCGAGCGTGAAGCTAACTATCAGATTAGTCTCATAAGAACTCAGTTCTACAACATGAAATGTAGGTCCCAATAAAATACCGACGACGATATATCCCACTATCGCAGTGAGACGTAAATGATGGGTTATTTTTCCTATGACAAACCCTAAAGTGAGTGCAATTCCAATCACTAAAATGACGTTTTCTGTTATCATTTATTTAAAAGCATAAAATTCTCTTATCAAGTGATGTAGCGTTATTTCGCCGACTATCTCATCATTTTCCACTACTGGAATTCTCCTTATCCTGTGAACTACCATTTTATTCAATGCGTCTTTCACTTTTTCATCTGGTCTGCATCGTATAGGATTTCTGGACATAATGTGCCCCGCTTTTTCAAAAGTTTCATAATGTAATGACTTCTTATTTGGCAATCCAAAGTATGAAACTTTTTTTCTGGGAGAAAAAATATCTAAAATATCGTGTTCTGTTATTATTCCCACTAACTTTTTGCTTCCTCTGCTTTCAACCACCCAGACGTGATCGTTTTCTGTTAAGATAGATAAAACGCGGTCTATGCTCGCATGTTTTTCTATTAGAGGCAGCTCGCTTACCCTCTTGTCCATGATGTCTTTCGCATGGATTTCATAAAATTCCGGTATCAACTTCTTTTCTTTCGCCATTTAAGTTTTGTAAAACGATTTCGATGTTTAAATATTCTTTTATCCAATTTTATTTATAGATGGGGGAGTCAGCATTGCAGAAAGAGAAAAGATGGTATCAACTGAGTGTGGAGCAGGTTTTTGAAGCCTTAGAATCAGGAAATGGTGGACTTAGCACCAGCGAGTCAAAAGCAAGGCTTGAGTCGTATGGCTATAACGAGCTGAGGTTCAAGAAACGAAGCACACTCATCCGTTTTCTGATGCAGTTTCACAGCCCTTTAATCTATGTCTTGCTCGCTTCTGCTCTTATTACCTCCTTTCTGGATATGTGGATGGATACTGCCGTTATTCTGGCGGTGGTCTTTGCCAATACGATAATAGGATTCATTCAGGAGGGGAAAGCAGAAGCTTCGGTAGAGGCGCTGGAAAAGATGATGACGCCGGAGTGCACCGTGCTTAGAGAAGGTGAGAAAAGAGTAATACCCGCGCGTGAATTAGTTCCCGGCGATGTAGTTCTGTTGGAGGAAGGAGACAGAGTGCCAGCGGATTTGCGGCTGTTCTACGCAAAGAACATGAGTGCAGATGAAGCTGCACTCACCGGAGAATCAGTCCCGGTGAAAAAGAACGTTGAACCTATCTCGAAGCCGAACCTACCACCCGCGGATCAGCGCTGCATGGCTTTCAGTGGAACCTTCATCACGCGTGGTTCCGGACAAGGCATTGTAGTGGGGACTGGTGAGCATGCAGAGATAGGAAGAATCGCAGAACTTATGAAGGAGACACGAAAAATCACCACGCCATTAATGCGTAAGATGGCAGACTTTACCAGGTTTTTGGTCATTGCCATCCTCGTAATTGCAGCTCTTAATTTCATCATCGCGGTATTGTTTGGATTCCCGCTTGAGTATTCGTTCCTCGCATCGGTGTCCTTGGCGGTTGCGGCGATACCCGAGGGGCTGCCTGCTATATTGACCATAACCTTAGCCTTTGGTGTAACAGTAATGGCGCGAAGAAATGCGCTTATAAAGAGACTGCCCGCAGCAGAAACGCTTGGCTGCACTACGGTTATATGCACCGATAAAACGGGAACACTCACCAAAAATCAAATGACCGTGTCGCGGATATACTGCGGTGGAAAGGAATACAGGGTGAGTGGTGTTGGGTATGAACCTTCGGGGGAATTCATTCTTGATAACAGAATGATTAGCCCAGAAAAAGAGGGTGAAGAGCTGATTGAAATGTTGAAAGCAGGTTACATGTGCAGCAACGCTTCTCTCGTTGAGAATAAGGACGAGGGAGGATACAGCATTGTAGGCGATCCTACGGAAGGCGCGTTGGTGGTCTCTGCAAGCAAAGCAGGGATTACCGAGCACCTTCTCAGGCTTGATGAGATACCTTTTGCGGCTGAGCAGCAGTACATGGCAACCCTGCACGAAAGTGTGAATAAGAATAAAAATGTAGTTTATGTGAAAGGTTCACCCGAGCGGGTTCTGGAGATGTGTCAAAACCAGTTGGTCAACGGAAGTATCCAGCCGTTACATAGTGAGGAGATAATGGCTGAGGCAGAAGAGATGGCAGGAGAATCTTTGAGAGTTCTGGGTATGGCATATAAACTCGTGCCGAAAGAAAAAAGGGTGCTCAATTCTGATGATTTGAAAGGGCTGACTTTTCTTGGATTACAGGGAATGATAGACCCACCCAGAGAAGAAGCGATAGAAGCAGTCCAGAAATGCAAACGTGCTGGAATTAAGGTTGTGATGGTCACCGGTGACCACGCGCGGACTGCAAAAGCTATTGCACGACAGTTAGGAATTGGCGAAGGAGAAGAAGAAAAGGTGTTGATTGGGGAGGACCTATCAAGGATGAGTGATGACGAGCTGTACGAAGTTGTGGATACCGTTTCGGTGTATGCCCGGGCTGCTCCGGAACATAAGTTCAGAATAATCAAGCAGTTGCGGAGAAGGGGGCATATTATCGCCGCCACTGGCGATGGTGTGAACGATGCGCCAGCGCTAAAGGCTGCGGATATTGGGATAGCAATGGGAATAACAGGGACCGAGGTGAGTAAGGAAGCCGCGGATATGGTTCTTACAGATGATAACTTCGCCAGCATCGTTTCTGCCGTAGAAGAAGGCAGGCATGTCTTTGATAACATCCGGAAGGTTATTCTTTACACACTTCCCACGAATGGTGGACAAACCATGCTTGTACTGGGTGCGATACTGCTAGCGCCATTTATATTCCTTTTCAATCCACACAGAGGGGGTTGCCTTCCGATTGAGCCCGTGCAAATCCTGTATATAAATTTGCTTGATGCCGTTGCCCTCGCACTGACGCTCATCCGCGAGCCGAAGGAAAAAGGATTACTCGACAGACCGCCTCGCAACCCTAAAGAACGGATAACAGATAGCCCCTTCTTCAAGAAAGTTGGATTAGTATCGCTGGTAATGGCAGTTGCAGGATTTGCGATGTTTTACTACTTCGGTGAGCCCGCCATTTCCGGCTCCGTAGTGGACAAAGAATTGCTGATGCGGGCGCGAACCGCGGCGTTCACCACTGTTATGCTCGTTCACATCTGCTATATCTTCACTGCGAGGTCAATAACTGAGTCTGCATTCAAATTCAGCCCATTCTCAAACAAATGGGTGCTTTTCGGTGTTGCTATAACACTTGGGCTGCAGCTTACTGTAATCTATGCTCCTCAATATATCGGCATAAACCCCTTGAAAACCGAAGCTTTACCTGCCGAGTGGTGGATACCGATGATTTTGGTCTCGCTACCGATGTTCTTCATAATCGAGTTCGAGAAGTTCTTGACAAAGCGTTGGGAAAGAAAACGGCTTAAATAT
>QMVO01000160.1 GCA_003661125.1 Methanosarcinales archaeon | reverse complement strand
TCTCCCCTCCTCGTTCTCCTGTCAAAGAAATACATCAACCGGCTTATCCACACCACGGGATAAAATTTTTCTATTTTCTCCGGAGGGTCGCCTACGCCAAGGTCTATAAGTATAGCAAGTAAGAAAATAACAATTTGGTCAAGGAGCAAATTCATCTTGTATTTGATATTGTCATTTAAAAGATAAAAATTTGAGGAGGAGACGGTAGCGGGAAGAGGAGGAAACTTTTGCTACGAATATTTTTAAAATAGAATAATTTAGGTGGTTGTGGGATATTATAGCATCTCACAATTGGAATCATTTGAAAAAGCGAAAAGTTTAAGTAGATATAAAACCTTGGATTTTACAGGAGGTGGAAGAAAAAAAAAATGGCGGAAGGAATTTGTTATGTATGTAACCAATCATTCTCCGCAGCGAACAAGGATGCAGCAATAGATAAGATAGTGGAACATATGATGGCTGCGCATCATGGTGGGATTTGGGGAGATGCGATGCAGGCAAAAAATGCGTTCGACAAATGCCCTGTATGCGACGCAGATATAGGTAAGCCTTTTGCTAAGTGTCCCAGCTGTGGCACGGATCTCATAGAGCAATATGCGAGAAAGGTAGTTTCGCGCTACGTACACTAACTAAACTAAATAATAGTAGAGAGAAGTGAGCACCCCAAAAGCTCACTTATTTTTTTTCCCCTTTTTCTTGCCTTTCCCTTTTGTGTCATTTAACCACTCTCACACCCGATTTTCCATACGTCTTTTGCACCACTATTACATGAACACCTGGGTCGGTTATAGTTAGCTGACTTGGAGTGATCAGCAAACACTCAGACTCTTTCATTGACGAAATCATCATTTTGTATATCTCTTCTCGATTCCTCGGGTCCATGTGCAAATCAAACTCGTCCACTGCTCTGAAAGGAGACCGAAGCAGTTGCTGGATTGACAACAGGAACGCCATTATTGAAGCGGTCTTCTCGCCACCGCTTTGTGTATAGTAATCAAAAAGAACAGGAGGAGAGCCCCGGAACCCAACGAAGAGTTCTAAACCCGCATTTTCTATATCTCCATCCTCGACATCCACCAGCCGTGCTAAACCAGAAGCACCTATGCATGCCAGAATCTGCTGAAAAGATGTATTGATGGAATCTAAAAGGTCAGTTATCGCCTTACGCCAGATTCTTTTCCTCGTTTCAAGTTCGCGCAGCCCTTCTCTTTTATTCGCTGCTACTATCTCCGATTTCTCTTTCAGTTCCTCAAACAACTTCGAGTAGTTAGAGAAAATTTCTTCTGTCTCTTCCGGTATCTCGCCCAGCGCTTCAATTTTTGCCGCTACCAAACCGATTTCATTCTCTATTTCGCTCTGTTTTCTTTCTGTTTCTATCCTCTCACCAGCTTTTTTTATCAATGGTGCCAGGTCCGCTAACTTTTGGTTCACACGTTCCATCTCTGCTTTGATTGCGTTTATATCAGCTTCAAGCATGTCTCTCTTAAATCGCAGAACTTCTTCCTTTACTCGATAATTTATATAAGCATCCATGTTCGACTCCAGGCTTCTTTCAAAAGCTCCCAGAGCGCTTTTCACCTTGTTTATTTCCTTTTTCAGCTCTTCTTCCCTTTTAAGTGCTTCTTTTAGTCTTCCTCTTATTTCCTCTACCTCTTTTTTCTTTTGCACTTCGTTATAAATCCGTTCGTTCTCTTTTAGATGCTCAATCAAACTATCAAACCTTGTCGCTTCCTTCTCTAAGTGCAAAAGTTCGTAAAAGGACGCCTTCGAGTTGATTTTCCATGAATCGAGTTTTCCCTGCCATATTTTTATCTTATCTTTTGTGTCTTCGAACTCTGCCTGATTTGATGCAAGCGCATATTTCTTCACACTAAGCCGTTCTTCAAGCAATTTCAACGCCGCTTCTTGTTTTATAACACGTGCCCATATCGCCTCTCTTTTTAACCTTTTTCTTCTCTCCTCCAGCTCTTCCCTCTGCAAATACTTCTCATGCATCTCTTTCCAGTAGCCAAGGCTCTCTTTTGCCCTTCCAAGCAATTCAGAAATGGACTCATCTTCGCTTATGATGGATTCAAGCCTGTTCTTCGCTTCTATCACCTTTTCCCGATAGGAGCTGAAACCAACCGCCTCTTCTAAAAGCTTTAGCTTCTCCTGCGGTGACGTCAGGCAGAATCGTTCCATTGTGTTTTGATGCATGATTATCAGCATATTGTTCGGGTCGAGTCCAAAGCCTTTGAATAGTCTGGCAACTTCTTCGTAGCTTATCTGTTTATAATCCGCTTCCCACCAGTAGTTCCCGTCGGTCCTTAGATATCTCGACAGCATGAAAGTATCGCTGTCAGAAAAACTGATTGGTCTTTTCCCATTCGTTTCTTTGTTATCAAATACTAAAGTAATTCTTGCGATTTCCTCGCCTCGCCTTATCAAGTCTCGCAGCCTCTTGCCTCTCTCCGTGTATATCTGACCCAGAGCAACGGAAATCGCTAATAGAATAGATGACTTCCCCGCACCGTTTGGACCCGAAATCAGATTAAGTCCCGGTCTTAGCGGTATTCTCGCATACTCGTAAGACATAAAATTCTCTAGGATTATTTCTTTCAGCCAGATGCTGGGTCCTTTGGCAGTTAATTCGCGCATTACATTTATTATTTAATTATATATAGCGTCTCAGTAAAACTTATTGGTTGATGGAATCCTGCTTTGTCCTTATCATCTCTCCACCAATTTCGCCTCTTTCACCACCAATCTTGCGGTATTCTCTCCTTCTTCCACTATCTCGCTTTCCACTATAACCAGTCTTTTCTTGAATATTGATGCGGGCCCATCCAACACCAGAGATTCAAATTCTCCGCCTTCTCCTGCAATATTTATCTTAACTCTTTTATCCAGTTCCACCAATTTGTCGAGATCTTCTTCCGTTATCCGCCTGCCAAGCCAGCTCTTGTCCAGTCCATACGCACTGATGCCGGTAAAAATCAACTCGAAATTGGTTACCACGAGCCGCATCTCTGTCTCCTGATTGATATGCCATAAAGGTGAGAACACCTTTAGATTTTCAGCCGCAGCAATCCTTTCTATTCGTTCTTTTTGATAATTACTCCATAAAGCACCTGTTATAACCCCTTCTATCCCGTATTTCTTTCTTGCTTCTCTAAAAGCGGCTTGTAGGTCCTCCAGTTCCTTCTCTTTCTCGCCTGACGTCTCCTTCATAATCAAAGGCAAGCCAATTGCTTCAGCTTGCTGCTCTACCAGTTCTATCGCAGGCGTATGAAGCATATAAGATTCGGGATTTCGGCTTTTTATGGTGATTAAACATTCCACCGGATAGCCCTCCTTCTGCATGAGCCAGAGTGCATAAGCACTGTCCTTACCAGAGCTGAAGAGGCAGCCCAACTTTACATTCCGAGAAGGGTAAAAAGTCCTTAGATAGTCTTTTTTATACCTGAATCCCTTTCTCTTTGCGAGCTTTTCTATCGCCTTGAGAAAATTCGAGCCGTACTGAACAGCTCTTTTTTTTCTACTTGCAACTTCCGCCAGTCCAAGGTCTCTCGCAATTTCTCGTACAATCGCCTTGTTTTTCTTTTCTGACAATTTATAGGAGACAGGTATTCGCAATGCATAATCTACAAGTTCCGTAGCCAAAAACGGAGCCCGCAACGAAATCCCCTGCGATTTTGCTACCAGTTCGTCTCTGTAAAGGTCTCGTGTATACATCTCCAACAGACCTGATAGACATTCTTTGTTTAGATTCTCTTTTTTTATTCGTTTATGTCTTTCGTATCCCGCGAATAGCTCCTCTGCGCCAAGACCATCTAAAACCATTTTTACCCCATCTTCTCTTGCTAACTCACATGCTACATATAGAGGCAGAGCCACGCTTATCTTCACGACATCCGTATCCTCGACCAAGGGAATGACTTTCGTAAGATATTTCTCAAGCTCTGCCACCCTTATTTTCTTTATTTTCAACTCAAAGCCCAAATCCGCTGCGATACGCTTTGCATACCGCAAATCCTCTGCTTCTTTCATCCCTGGCTCTTCCACCGCCACGGTGTAACAGACAAAATCAGCTCCTGAATCCTTACACAAACAAGCAATGAGTGTTGAATCTAATCCGCCAGAGAAGAGCACGCCAAATTTCTCGCCTGGTGGTATCCTTCTCGAAATACTTTCTCGCAGCAAGTTCAGCAATTCTTCTTTTATGTGCTCCTTATCTCCCTCTATCTCTGGTTCAAAGTCAAAAAAATCTCGTCTCTCGAAACTCAACCTGTCCTCCTTTATATCGTATCTCAAGAGCACCCGCGGGTCAAGCTCAATTGCATGTGGAAGTCCCATCGCTTCCAACACTTTTTTCTCCGAAGCAAATGCAAATCCACCCGCATGTGCGAAACAAACAGGCTTTAAGCCTATTATATCTCGTACTATATGCAGCTCATCGCCTGTCCAATACGCGAATGCATAAGCGCCTTCTATCTCATTTAAAAAAGTATAAATCTCTTTTAATTCTGCTAATTCCGATAGCGTCTCATAGCTGTCTTCTCCACTGATGTTATATTTCTCTTTTAACTCATTCAGGTTATAAATTTCTGCATCTGCAACAAACTTGTTTTTTAAACCTTTTCCAAAAAGACCAGCTTTGTGGATGCAACATGCAATACAATTTTCCCCGTTCACTATCTGTTTTACTGCCTGTAAGTCCTCGAAATGCCAAACACAATTTTCGGAACTAATCCAGAAACATGCTTCTCCTCGACTCTTCAGCACTTCTAAACCCTTGATTACAAGTTCTGCTGCTTTTTCGTTGTTAAATACCCCGATTATGCTGCACATAAACTTTTCTTTTATTTTATAAATAAAGCTATTGTATTTGTATAGCTACCCTTTATTTTAAAACTTTCCATGCGATATTCTTGCAATAATGGTTAGGGTGGTAATCCATCAGCGCAACATTTGGAGTGGAAGCAGGGGTATTTAAATATAGC
>QMVO01000159.1 GCA_003661125.1 Methanosarcinales archaeon | reverse complement strand
TTCGTTCCTTTGCACTTCGTTTATCCAGCAGCCGTTATTTTTGCGTTATCTGTGTTTTATATATGTAGCCCAATAGTGCGTGTATTTGCACTTCGCAAGTAAGGAAATCCCAACACTGAGTTTTGAGATTTTATATAACAAGATCTTTGCAAACACCTTCTATTTATTTATATCCTATTATTTATTATACACAAAAGCACAAAGTGAGGGACAAATCATGAAATTCATAAAATGGTTTGAAGAAGTTGGAACAAGAGATGTAGCCTTAGTAGGCGGGAAAAATGCATCGCTTGGTGAGATGATTCAAAATTTGACCGAAAAAGGGGTGAACGTTCCCTCTGGCTTTGCTATCACTGCCGAGGCTTACAGATACGTGATAGAAAAAGCAGGCATACGAGAAAAGATCAGGGATACACTGGCGGATTTGGATACGCACGATATGAAAAACTTGTCCGAGCGAGGTAGCAAGATAAGAGAGATGATAAAAAGTGCGGAGTGTCCGAAAGAGCTGGAGGAAGAGATAAGACTTGCTTATAGACAAATGGAAAAAAGGTATGGAGAAGGAGTTGATGTCGCGGTGAGAAGCAGTGCAACCGCGGAAGACTTGCCCACGGCTTCATTCGCAGGACAGCAAGAGACATATCTGAATGTAAGCGGTGAAGAAGAACTGGTAGAAAGGGTTATGGAATGTTTTGCCTCTTTATTCACAGATAGAGCGATATCCTATCGCGTGGACAAAGGATTTGCCCATCTCAGCGTCTATCTATCGGTTGGCGTACAGAAAATGGTCCGTTCGGATTTAGCGTGTGCAGGGGTTATGTTTTCGATAGATACCGAATCTGGGTTCAGGGATGCTGTTTACATAACCGGGGCATACGGATTAGGGGAGAATGTCGTGCAGGGGACTGTAAATCCAGACCAGTTTTATGTTTTTAAACCGACCTTAAAGGAAGGGTTTAGACCGATTGTAGAGAAGAAACTGGGGACGAAGAGAAAGAAGCTGGTTTATAAAGAAAAAGGGGGTGGGACAAAACAAAAAAAGGTAGAAAAAGAAGAGCAAAAAAGATTTGTGCTGACCGACGATGAGGTGCTCACGCTCGCGAGGTGGGCTTGTCTTATTGAAGACCATTATGGGACTCCCATGGACATCGAATGGGCGAAGGATGGAAGAACCAACGAGCTTTTTGTGGTACAAGCGAGACCGGAAACGGTACATTCGCAAAGAGACCTTGCGGTGATAGAGACGTACGTGCTGGAAGAAAATAGGGATTTGCTCAGAGAAGAAGGAGCGCTCTTGGTAGAAGGAGAGGCTGTTGGAACTAAAATAGGGTACGGAGAGGTAAATATAATAGAGAGTTCGGGGGAAATCCATAAATTCAGACCTGGACAGGTTTTGGTTACTGACATGACGGACCCGGATTGGGAGCCAATAATGAAAGTGGCAAGTGCAATTGTAACCAACAGAGGTGGAAGAACCTGTCATGCCGCGATAATTTCCAGGGAACTTGGAATACCCTGTGTAATTGGCACAGTTAAAGGGACAAAGGCTTTAAAGGGAGTAAAAGAGGTTACGGTAGATTGTTCAGAAGGTGTGGGTAGGATATATAAAGGGAAATTGAAATACCGGATAGGAAAACTGACACTGGACAACCTTCCAAGACCCCGTACACGGATAATGATGAATGCTGGCGTACCGGAAAATGCATTTGTTCAGGGTCAAATTCCAAACGATGGTGTGGGATTAGCCCGAGAGGAATTCATAATCAATTCTTATATAGGGATACACCCTCTGGCGCTAATAGAATACGAGGATTTAAAGGAAAGGGCGGAGGCAGACAAGAAGATAGCAAGAGTAATAAAGGAGATAGATGAGAGAAGCGCCTCGTATGATGACAAAGTGGAATTTTTTATTGACAATTTAGCAAGGGGAATAGGAAAGATAGCTGCGGGTTTTTTTCCCAACGAGGTGATTGTGAGATTATCAGACTTTAAGACGAACGAATATGCAAATTTAATTGGCGGATATCTTTACGAGCCTGAGGAAAGCAATCCAATGATAGGGTGGAGAGGCGCCTCTCGTTATTATGATGATAAATTCAAGCCTGCATTTGGGTTAGAATGCAAAGCGATACGGAAAGTGAGGGAAGAGATGGGATTGACCAATGTAAAAGTGATGGTTCCGTTTTGCAGAACACCGGAAGAAGGAAGAGAAGTGATAAAAGCAATGGAGGAGTTCGGATTGAAACAAGGAGAAAATGGATTGGAGGTGTACGTGATGTGTGAGATACCATCAAATGTAATTTTGGCGGATGAATTTGCGGATGTGTTTGACGGGTTCAGCATCGGGTCGAATGATTTAACGCAGCTAACACTTGGATTGGATAGGGATTCTGACCTTGTATCACACATATTTGACGAAAGGAACGAAGCTGTGAAGAGATTGGTAAAGCATGTTATAGCGGTCGCACATGAACATGAGCCGAGGCGGAAGGTAGGGATTTGTGGGCAGGCGCCGAGCGATTTCCCAGAGTTCGCAGCCTTTTTGGTCGAGTGTGGAATAGATTCGATGTCTTTGAATCCTGATGCGATAATGTCTACAAGGTTAAATGTAGCAGAGGTAGAAAAGCGGATAGAAGCAAAAAAGCCTTTAAGGGGATAAAAGGAGTTGGGGAAAAAATAGGATGTATATAAAGATAAGAGCGGTTGACGTAGTAAGGGTGCCGCCAAAGAGATTAGGAGACGATTTGCAGGTAGTAGTGAAAGAGATGTTACAAGAGAAGCTGGAAGGAAGGCTGGATAAAAGAATAGGGATGTTCATTGCAATACTGGAGGTTGTGGGTATAAAGGAAGGAAGGCTGATGATTGGAGATCCCGGTGTTTATTACGAAACGGTTTTTGACGCACTTGTTTTCAGACCCAAGATGCAAGAGATAGTGGAAGGAGAGGTAGTAGAGATAGTAGAATTTGGTGCTTTTGTGCAAATAGGTCCGTTAGATGGGCTGCTGCATATCAGTCAGATCACGGACGAATATATTTCATATGATGAGAAAGGGGCAAAACTCGTTACCAAAGATACCAACAGGACATTAGGGGAAGGCGATAAGCTGCGAGCAAGAATAGTTGCAATTTCGCTAAATGAAATGGATCCAGGGGATAGCAAGATAGGATTAACAATGCGGCAGCCGGGATTGGGAAAATTAGAGTGGATAGAAGAAGAGAGGGAGAAAGAGAAGGAGAAAGAGGAGGAGAAAGAGAAGGAAAAAGCCCAATAACAAAATCCTTTTTGGTGTGTATTTCGATTTGGGATTTTTAAGGAGCTAAGCTAACAAAACGAACAAATAAAATAAAATAAAAAAGGGAAAATGGAGAAAGCGTGCAGGGACTGCCATAGGATAGTGGAAAGTTGGAAATCGGTATGCAAATGCGGGTCTAACTCGATCAGTAAAGACTGGAGTGGATATGTAGTGATTATTGACGCGAAAAGCTCGAAGATAGCCGAGCAGTTAGGGATAAAGAGAGAGGGAAGATATGCTTTAAAGGTACGGTGAAAGATAAAAAATATTTACTTTTAGTACAGGTTCTCTTTTTTTAAATAAAATAAAAAGGAAAATGTGTTAAGATGGAAATAGAGATAACTGAGGAAAGGGAAAATCGACTACTGGGGAGGAAGGAAGTATTTTTTAGATTGTGTCATCAAGAAGAGCGAGAAAAGAATTCGCCAAGCAGACCCCAGGCACGGGATGCCTTAATAAAAAAGCTTCGGTGCGATCCAAATCTTCTCGTAATAGATAGGATGAGAACGGAATTCGGGAAAAGGGAAACGGTAGGCTATGCAAAGATATATGAAAGCGAAGATAGGTTAAGAGAAATCGAGCGAGAACATATAATAAAGAGGAACTTTGGGCAAGGCGGAGAGGAAGAAAAAGGTGAATAAATAGGATGGCGGAAATTCATACGTTTTACGAATTGGTGGAGGAAAAAGGAGAGGGGAAAGGAAAAGTAAAGGCAAAGGCAGGGTTGAAGTTGCGCAGGATGCGGAGGACATGCCCAAGGTGTGGAGCGGGTGTGTTTTTAGCAGAGCATAAAGATCGGTATTCGTGTGGAAAATGCGGTTATACTGAGTTCAGGAAGAAATGATGGATTTGATGGTGTGTTTAAGTTTGCCTCTATAAAAGCATAGAGGTGGAAAAATGATATATGCAGGACTTGATTTGCACAAAAGTTTTTGTCAGACCAAGATATGTACAAAAGAGGGAGAATTGGTGAAAGAAAGGAGAATAAAGACAGAAACAGAAGACATAGAGGAATTCTTTGAAGTAAAAAATGCAGAAAGAGAGATAGAGAAGGCGGGAAAAGAATATAAAGTTAGGAAGTGAAGTTGTTGACAGGGATAGTGATCTGAGGGTTATTCCCGCATTTTCAATGATTCTCCCACATTCCTCATTTACACATTTTATTCCACTTATATCTCTTCCATTTCTCTTGAAAACCGCAAATTCTACACTTTTTAAGATTGTTCTTAAAAACTGATATGAGTATTTCAAGCTCAGAACTGGGGATACTCCAGTATTTCTTCTCGGGATGCCATCGGTATCCTTTGAGGATTTTAATTTTTGTGATATAGTCCGGGTTATAAGGGAAAGAGATTTTAATCCTTTCCCCATCTTTTCTAACCTCTATCATTTCCTCTCCTCCCATATTAACTTCTATATCACTTCAAATTTATGGATCCAAACTCGACTTCGCATATCCTTCCGATTTGGAATGATATCCGAAACTTACTTCGTATATACCACCCTTTAGCGGACTGCTAACCTTCATCTCCTTCAATTTCAATATACGAATTCTTCATTATTAAATCTAACGGGCTTTTTACTCAAATCTTTATTGTTTACATGTGTGTATATCTCTGTTGTTTTACTCCTCTTATGCCCTAAAAGCTCTTGAATATAAATGTGCCATATTATTTTGGAAACATTGTAGTAGTTGTAC
>QMVO01000158.1 GCA_003661125.1 Methanosarcinales archaeon | reverse complement strand
AAGATCATATTGTGGTCCAAACTCTGTTTCTGTTATTGCCGTATCCTCTATGTGCCAGCCAGGTCGTCCTTTGCCCAGTTCCGATTCCCAATACGGTTCCCCGGGCTTTAGAAGTTTCCAAAGGCAAAAATCAGCTTTATTTCGCTTTCCCATTACCTCGTCTATTCGTGAAACAGTATCTTCAGCCTCCTCAACTGTGCGCCCGGACAGCTTTCCATAGTTCTTGAACCTCGAAACGTCATAATAAATGCCATCGTCTAATTCGTACGCATATCCCTTTTCAAGAAGTGTTCTTACCTGCCTTAAAATCGCATCAATGTACTGAGTAGCAGGAGCGTATTTATTTACACTTGTTATTCGTAAAGCTTGAACATCTTCGAAATAAGCCTTTGTATATCTATCTGCTATTTCTTCCCAGCTTACTCCTGCTTCTCGAGCCCGGTTTATGATCTTATCGTCAATATCTGTAATATTTTGAAGATAAAAGACATCGTAGCCTTTGTATCGTAGATAGCGCGCTATCACATCAAAAGCCACATAAGTGCGCGCATGACCAATGTGAGAATAGTCATAAACTGTCGGTCCACATACGAATAACTGAATTCTATTGCCTTTACGAGGTATAAAAGCCATTTTCTTCCGTCTAAGTGTGTTATAAACGTTGAGCACCATTTTTTGATACCAAGCGCAGGGAGGGATTTGAACCCACGATTTCCCGATCTGCAGTCGGGGGCCTTACCGGACTCGACCACCTGCGCACATTTGATTATCTCCCTCTTCCATCCTTAGAGGAGCTTTGCATATACTTGGTATTTGGGGTATAAAAACATTCTGTAAAGTCAACGCCTTCATCCTGACAGGTGGAAAAGCCAATACCTTTTATTACTCTTAAACCATAATTCTAATACATACATTAGCACTGAAATGAGCGAAAACGAGTATGGAGGAGTGGAAGAGGGAAGGGAAGAAGGACATGAGCGTGTAATAGAAGTCAGCGTGGAAGACGAAATGAAGAGCTCATATATAGACTATGCAATGAGCGTGATTGTAGGCAGAGCTCTTCCCGATGCTCGTGATGGGCTAAAACCGGTGCATCGCCGTATCTTATTTGGAATGCACGAGCTGGGCGTCAGACATGATAGACCACATAAGAAATCAGCAAGGATTGTTGGTGATGTCCTTGGGAAATATCATCCTCATGGTGACGTTGCCGTCTATGATACGATGGTGCGAATGGCGCAGGATTTCTCTTACCGATACCCCTTAATAGATGGTCAAGGTAATTTCGGCAGCGTTGACGGTGATGCTGCTGCTGCAATGCGATATACAGAAGCGAGGCTCTCGAAGATAGCGGAGGAGCTGTTGGTTGACCTCGAAAAAGATACTGTCGAATGGATCCCTAATTTTGATAACACGTTGAAGGAACCGCAGATTTTACCCGCAAAACTTCCTAACCTGTTGATAAATGGCTCTTCTGGTATCGCTGTTGGAATGGCTACCAACATGCCACCGCATAATTTGGCAGAAGTTGTAGATGGTATAATAAAAGTAATAGACGAGCCAGAAGTGAGTATAAGGGAGTTGATGCAAATAATAAAAGGTCCAGATTTTCCTACTGCCGGCATTATTTTTGGTTATGAGGGCATAAAAAATGCGTATGAAACCGGTAGAGGCAGCATAAGGATAAGAGCGAAGGCAGAGATAGAAAAAAAGGCTAAAAAGGAGCGTATAGTCATACGCGAGATCCCTTACCAGGTAAACAAAAGCAAGCTGGTAGAAGAGATAGCGGATTTTGCTAAGAAGTACAAGGTAGAGAGTATTAGTGGGCTACGAGACGAATCAGACCGCAAAGGAATGAGAATAGTAATAGAATTGAAAACTGGTGCTAATGCCTCTATCGTGTTAAACCGACTCTATAAACACACACAATTGGAAACCACCTTTGGTGTAATCAATCTCGCTCTGGTGGATGGCGAACCACGAGTATTAACGCTAAAGGGACTCATCGAGTGCTACATAAAGCACAGGAAAGAAGTAACCATTAGACGGCTGCAATATGAATTAGAGCGTGCAGAGAAGCGAAGGCATATATTGGAGGGCTTAATCATTGCAATATCGCAAATAGATGAAGTGATAAAGCTAATAAAGGCATCAAGTGATAGCAAAAACGCTAAAACTGCACTTATTAGCAGATTTGAACTGAGTGAGGATCAGGCGAAAGAGATACTGGAAATGAAACTCTCACGATTGAGTGCTCTGGAGCGTGACAAAATAGAGCAAGAGCGAGCTGAGTTAGAGACAAAAATAGGTTGGCTGAGGGAGGTATTGGCATCAGAAGCACGAATATTTGGCGTTATAAAAGAAGAGCTGGTGGAACTAAAGGAGAAGTATGGTGATGCGAGAAGAACAGAGATAGAGGAAATGGTGGCGTTACGCGAGCGTGATTTGATAGAAGAAGAAGAGGTAATCTTATTTTTTACGCAGCGTGATTACGTGAAGCGGTTATCTGCGAACATTTTTAAGCGGCAGAGGAGAGGAGGGAAGGGGATAGCAGTGATAGAAAAGAAGGAAGACGATGCTATCGTCAATTTTACACGTGCATCCACGAGGGAACGTCTCATCCTATTTACAGAGTCCGGGAGAGCGTACCATGTAAAGACATACTTGATTCCTCCGAGCAG
The DNA here is from genome assembly GCA_003661125.1 of Methanosarcinales archaeon. Lineage (GTDB taxonomy): Archaea > Halobacteriota > Syntropharchaeia > Alkanophagales > Methanospirareceae > QMVO01. Next base: position 2,375 of record QMVO01000158.1, on the reverse strand, counting down.
TCGCCATGCAAAAGGGAAACCCTTGGTGAATATCCCAGGGCTGGACTTAAACCTGAGGGAAGGAGAGGAGAAAGAAAAAATCGCATCTCTAATTCCCATACCTGAGGACCTGGATAAGGAGATGGATGCGGGAACAAACTCGTTTGTCATTTTCGCTACTAAACGGGGAGTGGTAAAAAGGAGCACACTCGCGAATCTGAAGTCAATACGCGTTACGGGAATCGTTGCCGTTAAGATTGACCGTAGAAAAGACGATTCATTAGCAGATGTGGCTCTAATTAAGCCCGTACAGGACGGGAAAAGAGGTATAATCCTGAGCTCGAAGAATGGAAAGGCGATTTTGTTCCATGAGGAGGAATTGCGGGAAATGGGCAGATATGCAGCAGGCGTAAGGGGAATGAGACTTGAAAAGGGGGATGAGATAGCAAGTATTGAGGCTGTTGATTTGAATTCGGGGATGACAAAAGAAATAAAAAAAGTCGTTACGATAACAGAGAAAGGCTATGGTAAAAGGACACGGTTGGATGCTTATAGAGAATCGCACCGGGGTGGTAAGGGTGTGATTAGCATTAGAGTCAGTGAAAAAAACGGAAAAGTAGTGTGTATAAAGCAGGTAAAGAACGACGATGAACTGATGATTTCCACTTCTGATGGTATGGTGACGAAAATTTCCGCACGGAGCATTCCCACACAGGGTAGGAATACGCAGGGTGTGAGATTAATGAATGTGGAGGCTGGTGAGAGAGTGGTAGGAGTAGAAGTAGTGTGAAAACAGATTGGTTTGGACTATAATCCTTTTCTCCTTTTCCTTTTTACCCTTTCTAGAAAACCTCTCTGCTCTGCTATCTCCTTTGTCTTACCAGTAATGATTACTTCTGCTTCCTTTAATTCTTCTACCGTCTTACAACCCGTTAAGAACATTGCAACCTTCAATTCCTCTCCCATTTCCTTTATTTTCTCTATCACTCTATCCGCATTCCCTCTTTCACCCGTACTTTCGCTTTCCAGTGCAGGTTTCAGGAACGGCAAGGCAGCACTACACAGGTCTGCTCCCAGGGCTATGCTTTTTGCAACATCGAGACCATTTCTTATCCCACCCGTGGCAATTATTGGCATGGCAAAAGGAAGTGCGCTGCACTCCACTATGCTTTCCACCGTTGGAATGCCCCAGTCCCAACCAAAAAGGTGTCCCAAATGCACCCCCAATTCATCTCCTTCTGCTTTCGCACGATATATCTCAGCAGCAGCTAAACTCGTGCCTCCAAAACCGCCTACATCTATTGCTGATACCCCTACCTCATGTAACTTCTTCACAACCTCGTAACTAATCCCTGCACCTGTTTCCTTTACAATCACCGGCTTCTTTATCGCCTCACACACCTCTTTTATTAAAGCCAGGCAGCCCCTCGCGTCTACGTTCCCCTCTGGCTGAATCGCTTCTTGTAAAAAGTTAAGGTGTATGGCAATCGCATCTGCATCTATCATCTCTATAACCCGTTCAACTCCCTCTATTCCGTATTCCTTCAACTGCGGAGCACCTAAGTTCGCATAGATGAACGAATTGGGAGCGATGTCACGAACCACACGAAAAGAGTCCTCTTGCTCTGTGCCTTCCAACGCTGCTCGCTGAGAACCCACGCCCATACCCACGCCAAGTGTTTCCGCAGCTTCTGCAAGCACTTCATTTATTCTTCTTGTCCCAGGATGTCCACCGGTCATCGATGCAATCATTATAGGATAGTTAAGTGAGAAGCCTAAAAACTCTGTCTTTAAATATATCTCTTCTTTATCTATTTCCGGTAACGCAACGTGAATAAGCTTAACGTCTGCAAAGCAATTCTCTCTCGCTTCTACTTCCTCTTCCGCACAGATCTGGAGTTGCTCTATTTTTCTTCTCGATGTATTTCCCATCCTTACTCCTCTATCATATCTTCATTAATTAAATAAGGTAATAGGCTTTATAATAGTTCCCAACCCTCTTTCGCCCTTTAATGCCTTTTTTATATTTCCTGACTGCCCACTCAAAATCTCACATTCAATACCCCTCTTCGCAATTTTGAGCAGTTCTTTAACTTTTTTTAGCATCCCTCCTGTTACATCAACTGAGTATGACCCTCCTAAATAAGATTCAACAGTACTAAAATTCTCTACCGTGATTTCAGGGATTAGTTTTGCTTTTTTATCTTTCTGAGGATCCGCTGTGTAAACTCCACCAACTAATTCAAAGATTAGTACCCTCGATGGTCGTATATATTTGCTCAGGTAGGTTAAAATTTGTTCTGTGGATACTACTGTGCAACCTCTTATAGTATCGAATACACAGTCACCAAAAACAATGGGTATTATGCCATTATTTATTGATGCCTCTATTGGTT
>QMVO01000157.1 GCA_003661125.1 Methanosarcinales archaeon | reverse complement strand
TTTTGCCCTTACCCGGGTCAGGAAAGATACGACCAAGCAGTTGCTGCATCTGCGCTTCATCCAGCGTTTCACCGTAAACCTGCTCCCGTAGTTTTGAGTTACCTTTTAATTTGAAAAGGATACCATTTTAGAATATTTCTCTGGCAAGGTAACTCTAAGGACATACCCGATACGAAGGAGCTGAAATTAATCGTGCAGAAAAGCCAGAGAGAGGAGAAATGTAAAGAGTTATTGGAGAATTATGGAGAGCGTCCAAGAGTCTATCGTAATACGCTCATCTTCCTTTGTCCTATGGACTCAGAAAGAATAAGCTTTGAAAGTTTCTTGAAGAGAAAACTCGCTTGGCAACTTGTAGAAGCAGATAAAAACCTTAGTTTGACTCCTGAGCAGAATAGAGAAGTTAAAGAAAAAATAAAAAAGGCGGAAAATGAAGTTAAAGAGCATTTAAGGAATCTTTACCGCATTGTTTTTCTTCCTTCAAAGGATAACTTTACAGAAGTTGACTTAGGTGTTCCTACTTACGGGGCAGAGACTACTATTGATAGAGAGATATACGAAAGGTTGAGAAGTGAAGGTCAAATCCTGGAAAAACTTGCACCTCTGTCTCTCAGGGAAAAATATCTCAAAGATAGAGATTACGTTGAGACAAAGAATATTCTCGAATCCTTCTTTAAAACACCCGGCGAGTTCAGGATTGTTTCTGATGAAGTGCTTAGAAATTGTATAAAAGAGGGTGTCAAGCAGGGATTGTTTGGACTTGGCGATATAGAAGATGGGAAACCTATGTGCCGGCATTTCAAAGCGGAATCTTCTTCTGAACTAACAGAGGGAGAGATTTTGATAAGAGCGGATTTGTGCAAAATCCCGGAAGAAAGGTATAAACCAGTGGAAGATGTGCTTACTGGTAAGAAGGAGTTTAAGGATAAAGAGGAAGTTAAAAAAGAGGAGTATGGCAAAAAGTATCATACCATCCATTTGAAATTGGGCGTTCCTACGGGTAAATTATCCGATATTGTGAGAGTGATACCCTACATCAAAAGTAAGTTCAATAAGGTAGATGTAAAAGTAGAAATATCGGCTGTAAATGGTGGGATGTCTGTCTTTGATTATGAGGATAAAATTATGGAGGCAATCAAGCAAGCAGAAGTTAAGATAGAAGAGGAAGGATTGGATGAGTGAAGGCACCACGGTCATCGCTTTCTCGTTTAATGTTTTTAAATATCCGACAATCGCCTCTTTTATATTCTCTAACAAGCACCCTTTAAGAGCTGAGCAATGTACAATTATTTAACCTCAACCATGCCAATAGCGTTATGCACGCAATAATCCGCACATTCACCACAGTATTTGCACACGATAGGCTTGTCCCTCTCGCTATCCCAGAAAATAGCACCCATGATACAAGCTTGCGCACAAAAGCCACACCCTATACACTTATCCTCGTTCAATATCACTCCTCCTCCTTTTCTCTCCCTTAAAGCACCAGTAGGACATACCCTTGCGCATGGCGGATTCTCACATGCGCGACAGACAACAATTACAAAACCGCGCTCTATGCCTCCGGCAGACCTCACTCTTATCGCCGACTTGTCGAATCCTCCTCTACCTACCCTTCTCGAACATGCAAACATGCATTCCATACACCCAATGCATTTGTTCACGTCCAGAGCCGCTAATTTTTTACCTGAAGAGGTCATCTTTCTTTTTGAACAAAATTTCTTTTATATTACTTTCACTTCTTTCCAACTTCAAACCTCGCACGAGTACGATTGGCATACCCTCTTTGAATTCGCCCATGACTAAATTTGCAGCAGCGCATATCTCATCTGCTATCGCTTCTTTCGTTATCTTTGCGATTTTTCCGAACCGGTCCACCTCCCCTCTTCTGTCCAGTAGAGCAGGAATACCTGAAACGCCTATGCAGGCTCCAGTTACACCATCGCGAAAAGCCCTGCCGAAAGAATCGGAAATTAAGACCGAAATTTCTTTGCCACTTCCCGCCTCTATTTCCTTCTTAAGCCATTCTGCACTTTTCTGCGGGTCTTTTGGCAGTAACACCGCCTTCCCCTCTTCTACATTAGATTCATCCACACCTGCATTTGCACACACGAATCCATGCTTTGTCTCTACTATGATATGGTTCTTCATCATTCTTACTATCTCTTTTGCTTCGTTGAGTATAAGTTGAACGATTTTAGGGTCTTTTTCCGTTTCTTTTGCTATTCTTTCCGCCTCTTCACTCACTTTTACGTCAGAGAAGTCTACGACCCTGCCTTCGCTCTTTGAAATTATTTTAGAGGTGAAGACGATTGCATCGTGGTCTTCCAGGGTCATCCTTTTCTCTTTCAACGCACTGAAAAATAGTGAGGTCAAATCGTCACCCTCCTTTATCTCCGGAAGCCCATCAATGCCCGTTATTTCCAGATGGTCCGAGAATGAGAAACTTTTCTTCTTCATATATCCAGCCTTTCAAGCCTTTCACATGCTTCCTTTATCCTTTCTTTGCTTACACAAAGCGAGAAACGAACAAACCCTTCTCCGGCATCGCCAAATCCTATCCCCGGCGTTACCACTACTCCTGCACGATCCAGCAAGAGCAAGGAGAAACGAATGGATAAGAACCCGGAAGGGACTTTCGCCCATAAATAGAAAGTTGCTTTGGGCTTTTTCACTTCCATTCCCGCTGACTTCAACCCATCAAATAAAATATCTCTTCTTTCTTTATAAACCGCCAAATTTGCCTTTACTCCGCCTTGAGGACCAGTTAACGCCGCTATTCCCGCTGCCTGAACAGCCTGAAAAACCCCGGAATCAACATTTGTTTTTACAAGTCTCAAACCCTTTAACAAGTCCGAATTTCCTATTGCGTAGCCTATTCGCCAACCAGTCATGTTATAAGTCTTGGATAGCGAGTTGAACTCTATACCCACGTCTTTTGCACCATCAACAGCCAGAAAACTCGGTGCTTCATAGCCATCAAAAGTTAGCTCAGAATAAGGGTTATCATGAAGAATGGCGATGTCGTGGTCGCGTGCAAAATCCACAATCTCTTTAAAGAATGATTTCTCTACTGCTGCCGCAGTAGGATTATTTGGATAATTTAAGAACATGATTTTTGCCTTTCTCACCGCTTCTTTATCAATGCTTTCCAAGTCCGGCGTGAATTCGTTCTCTTCTGTTAAAGGAACAGAATGTGGAATGCCATTCGCTAATAGTGTTGCGTTTTTATACGCCGGGTAAGCGGGATCGGGTACAAGAGCAATATCGCCATGGTCTAAAAACGCGAATGTGGAATGCGCTATTCCTTCCTTTGACCCTATCAAGGTTAGAACTTCATCCTCCGCGTCTAAACTAATGTGCTTCCTGCGATTATACCACGCAGCTACTGCTTCACGGAATGAGAGCATTCCTTCGTAAGAGGGATATCTGTGATTTAATGGATCCTTTGCAGCCCGGCAAGCTGCTTCTACTATGTGTGGAGGTGTCGGCAAATCCGGGTCACCAATACTTAAGTCTATTATATCTATACCCTTCTTCCTCGCTTCCTTCTTCCTTTTATCTATTTCCGCAAAAAGATAGGGCGGCAATGAACTTATTCTCTTTGCATACATCTTTTCTCTTTAACTCTATTTGTGATACACCACTTTTATTATATCATTGTTTCTCAATACGTATTTTTCTCCCACTCTCCGCTTTGTTCTCGCATCTACTGCGTAAAGAAAGCCTTTACCTATATCAGAATGGATGGAAAAAGCCAAATCCCTGGCTGTGCTACCTGTTTTCAAAAGAAACGCATCCGGTAGTATTCTCCCTGTGGCGTCACTGAACTTGTGCTCATCCTCTACTGGATACGCAACCACGTACTCCAGCAAATCGAAAACCACGCGATTTATAATTGCTTGCACCCCTGTTCCCGTGCCACGATAATCTTGAATTAAATTCCTTAACCTTTCCAGCCCTTTTCTTTGTTTTTCCGTCACTTCATGAGAGATCACAAAATTCGTATCACCAGGCAGATATTTTATAAAGTTGTTCTTTGCAGCGGTTCTCAAAGCGAGTTCTGCTTCTGCGGAACACGGGATTACTTCTGCTGCTTCTTCTTTGGTTTCACAAGCTCCTTCAAGCTCCTTCAACTTTTTTATATTCTCTTCCGGCGCTATATCAGCTTTATTCGCCGCGATAATCATTTTTTTACTCCTTTTTATCAGGTGCGAAGCTAAATCCTTCATCTCGTCCTCGTTCCATGACTTCATGTTGGGTTTATCAGCGACGAGAGATTCTGATAGAGCGGCTTTTACCTGTTCTTCAGTTACTCCAACGCCGGCTAATTGTTCGGAAAGCAACCTCGCAATCTTCATACCTTCTAATTCCGCTTTCCTCTCCAGCTTCCTTCTGTTTCTACTTAATATCCCCTTCACCCACTCATTCAGCTCTTCTCGGAAAAAGAGAACGTCTTCGAGCGGGTCATGACTACCAGTCCCTACTACATTTCCATCGGCATCCGTTCCTCCCGATGCATCTACAACATGTATTATCACCTCCGCCTGTCTGAGCTCGTCTAAGAATTCGTTTCCCAATCCTCGTCCTTCATGCGCCCCTCTGACCAGTCCTGCAACGTCTATGAGCTCCACGGGCACGAAACGAGAGCCATTTACGCAATTTCCACACTCTCTGCCTATCTCCTGTTGAATCTCTTCCTCTTTACAGGGACATTTTACCCTCACGTATGCTATCCCGACGTTAGGCGATATGGTGGTGAACGGATAAGAAGCTATTTCCACATCCGCGAGTGTAGCAGCCTTGAAAAAGGTAGATTTTCCTGAATTCGGCTTCCCTGCAATCGCTATGGTTATCATATCTACTCATTCTTCCACGGATACAGTCTCTAACTGACCTACTATACTCCATACCAACGTTCTTGTATGAGAAGGAATGTCAGGGTTATTAGTCATTTCCTCCAATTCGGAAACAGCCGCTGCTGCTCTCACTGCCAGTGATTCATTGCCGTTACGCAGCTTATTCATTACTTTGCTCGCCGATCTCCTTATATTTTTCGGAATTGTAATATCACGTAGCATATTTTCGAGCAT
>QMVO01000156.1 GCA_003661125.1 Methanosarcinales archaeon | reverse complement strand
GGTATTTGCTCAATATTAAGTGGTAAAGTAAAATATAAAATCATGCATATTACCCAAATTTGCACATACTGCTCTCTCAGCCATTTTCAGTTTTTGGATTCCACCTTTTATTGAGCAGGTTCTGGATGGGCACTGTGCACAGGGCTGGGTAGAGTTCTATGACCTTGGATCCAGATTGACGCATTATGAGAAGAACAGTGCAAACGGAGAGTGGGAGTTCAGCAAGGAGATGGATTACACGTCAGCGATTAGACCAACAGGCGGAGGTGGACAAAGACCTTGGCAAGGACCAGACTAAGCGATAGATATAGGTGGTGGAATAGAGCTGTCCCGCAATTGCTTTTGACGCCAAAAATTTTGCTTCTTTTTGGATTTAAAGTCCTATTTGCCTTTCTTTTTCTTCCGATTTTGAATCGTTGGACAGCCTTTTATATAAAGAAAGAAATTATATAAAGAAAGAAAAAGTAAAAGAAGCAAGGTGAAAAGATGAAAGTTCGCGATATAATGAGCACGCCAATCATCACTGAAGATGAAGATACAGGGGTCATAAAAATAGCGAAAGACATGGAAGAGCTGGGAATTGGTAGCGTGGTTATTACCTCTGAAGGTAAACCAGCAGGAATAATCACCGAACGCAACTTAGCATTAAAAGTTCTGTTAAAGAATAGAAGGGTAAGTGATGTAAAAGCAAAAGAGATAATGTCTTCTCCTCTGATCACTATCGCACCCGAGGCAACAGTAGAGGAGGCATGCGAGCTCGCTTCCGCGAAACACATAAAAAGGCTGCCTGTGGTTGAAAACGATGTACTCATCGGCATTATAAGCGTGAGAAACATATTGACACGGAAGCCCGAGTATGTAAGAAGATTTTATCCTGAGGTGCGAGTCTTGGCGAGTGGGTGGACACTCGACCGGCTTGAGCACTCTTTGAGCGACTGCGAAGCGTTCTTGGTGGGAAAAAAAGTGAAGCGGTACAAGGAAAGATTGAAAGAAGTGTACGATGAACTGAGCGAACTTATGAGCTATTACGTGGAGGACAAGGAGCTGAAAGATATGTTTAGCAGCATGGAGCGACTCTATCAAGATGTTGAAGGCAAAATTGCGGGAGAAATATCAATAGAAGAGCAAAGAAAGGCGCTGGAAAGTGTTTTGAGAAAAATCAGGCATACAACCTACTGGAGGAAACAGCAGTCCATGACCAGCTTTGCATCTGGAACCCTTTGGTTCCGCGATTACCGACATGGTATGGGCAAAGAGCTTCGCTTACCTTTTAAAAGAACCCGACCGATGTGAGAAAACGCCTCAGGGATTTTGAGCAAAGCTAAAAAATAAACGCCAAAATATCACCTCCCGCGGAAATGTTTTAGATTCTCCTTATACACCTCTATCGTCCTTTCTATATCCGCATCAGTATGCGCAAAACTGATAAAATTCGTCTCGAACTGCGAAGGTGGCAGAAATATACCTGCGGAAAGCATCGAATGAAAAAACCGCAGATACTTGTTTTTATCACACGATAGAGCATCAGCATAGTTTCTTACCTCTTTTCCTGAAGGACTGAAAAATATCTTGAACATCGAACCCACACCAGACACACAACCTTCAACTCCAGAATCTACCAGTATTTCGCTTATAGCTGTCTGCATCCTCGCGCCAAATTCGTTCAGTTTCCCGAGTCCTTCTCTCTCTATTATTTCTATCGTTTTCAAACCCGCAGTAATAGAAACTGGATTGCCGCTAAACGTCCCTGCCTGATATACCCCACCAGAAGGAGCAATGAGTTCCATAATCTCTTTTCTGCCTCCAAGCACACCAATAGGGAAACCACCGCCTACTATTTTACCTAAAATCGTTAAATCCGCATCCACACCATAAAATTCCTGTGCGCCGCCCAAAGCGAGCCTAAAACCTGTAATCACTTCATCGAGGATAAGTAAGACATCGCTTTCTGAGGTTATTTTCCTTACTTCGTGCAAATAGTTATCCTGAGGCGGTATCGGTCCCACATTGCCCATCACTGGCTCGATGATCACCGCGGCAACATCACCCGAATTCTTTTCCAGCGTATTGTTAAGTGCCTCGGGATCATTAAACGGAACCTGAAGCGTGTTTATCACCGAGTCTGCGGGTACTCCGATAGAATCAGGAATACCATGAGTGGTAGCACCAGACCCCGCTTTAACCAACACACCATCGTGGGCGCCGTGAAAACCACCTTCTATTTTTACTATCTTATCACGTTCCTTAAACCCTCTTGCAAGCCTTATCCCTGCCATCGTCGCTTCGCTTCCCGTATTAACAAACCTGACGAGGTCAACAGAAGGATAATTGCTTATTATCTTCTTCGCAAGTTCTATTTCCTTTTCATGCGGCGTACCGTAAAGCCATCCATGCTCAAGCTGTTCTCTTACCGCTTCCTTCACCTCTTCGTTTCCATGCCCTAAAACAAGTGGTCCGTACGCTAAGCAGTAGTCAATGTACTCTCTGCCATCAACATCGTATATCCGTGAGCCTTTAGCGCTCGCGGTAAAAAATGGATACGGCTTATATGCTCGTACGGGGCTGCTAACGCCTCCAGGCATGTACTTCGATGCGAGTTCAAAAAGGTTCTCGGAGTTCATTTTTCTCTCTTCTATAACTTTCAAATTTTCCTTCCTCCAGTTTACTCTATTATTTCTTTATTTATTTTATAGGGATAATAATCTTTTTTCTCGACCTCAATTTTATTGTGGCTCCTTTCACCTCTCCAACAGGCTCCTACTCAGCTTTTTCTATTTTTTTATTGTCACTACCGAACTTTTCCCAAGTGACATATCCCGGCCGGGTTTTTTTCTCGAGCTTCGTACTTTTTCCTTAGCTCTTCCAGCCTTTTTGCTGACTCCAGCTTACCCATAGTTTAGACCTCTCTTCTTTCTTCATTCGTATGCCACATTCACTTTTTCTATGCTCACAAATGATGGTGGATTTTGCTTTACGAATTAATTAACCCTTCTATCGCATCCTCTTCGCTCTCACAAACCACCCTGACGCTTCCATCTTCTACATTCTCCGCAAATCCTTTCACATTAAGCGAATCCGCGATATTCTTGATGAACGTCCGGAATCCTGCCATCTGCACGTTCCCTCTTATCCTTACGTCTGCTCTTTTCATCATGATTATCTCTTCTCTTCACTTATATATATAATTTCCTTCTGCTAACTGAAAAAAGATTCTTGCCTGTACCATACTTTATCTTAAACACTTTAAACTCACCCGTTGGCGCTTCGTATTTCACCGGTGTCTCTACCACATCTATAAAAGCTTTCTTTACCTTGATTCCCTGGATAAAATCTTCAAGTTTTTCTTCCATTGACAGCACCCCATTATATCTTATTGCATTTGAAACTTCATAAAAAATTAATTCAGGAACAACAACATTGAGTTCTCCTCCAAAAATCTATTTCTTATTCTCAGTGCAATGTCCGTGTTAATACTTCTCAAATATCAAGAAATCTCCTCTGTCACTTCCTCAGGCTCTCTTGGATTTTTAACCCTTCTTGGGTCCGTGAGGATAGCAAAAAACTCCATTAAAACTTGTGGACAAATGCAAATCTCAACATTGCCCAGAAGTGCATTATCCCTGATATTCTTTGGGTCTTTGTGAAAAGGAGAACTTTCATCTGCTCCGTAGACTAATACATTCGTGTCAAGGAGAGCTATTTCAGCCTTAGAGATAGTCATAGATTTCTTCTCTTCTGAGTTTCCCTCTTACTTCCAAAAGCCATGAAGCAAAGGTAATATCCTCGCTTTCTTTTTTCTCTTCTTTCCCTTCCTTTTGTGCCTTAAGGAATTCAATAAAATCCTCCCTACATATCAGTTGCATCTTGTGGGCGTTTAAAACTTATGTAGAGGACATCTGCATCCTTATCGTAGTCTACTAATACTAAAAACTCAGGGGCTTGAATTTTTAATATCATATCAGGATCCTCAACCGCATTATCCATAATTTGTTTTCTATTTTATTGTCTGAACTCTGCGAACCCTTTCCTTTATATCTTCCCTAAAATATCAAACAATATCTTTAAAATCAAAACTAACGAAGCCATAATGAACCAAAGGAACCTTTTTATCCAGTTAACATCTGTTTTCAAACCTGCTAAATCCTCTGCAACTTTTACTTCATCAAATTCTGGACTTCTAAAGTAATCCTCCTTTCTCCTTCTCTTTTCAAACCCAAAAATACGTCTTAACCATCTCTCTAATATCTTTAAAACTTCTTTTTCCCGCTTCCCTTCTCCCTTAGTTTCTGCCATTTTATTTCCTTTTATAAATTGGGAATATAAAAAACTTTCCCCCTCAAAATTTTGCATTTTTTAATGATATTTATCTGACCTGTGGCACAGTTACCATTTTCTATGTACTTCTTTGCCTTTTTCCCACATTCTGAACCTTTAAAATACTCAATCCATGCGTAAGAATCAATCACTGCATCACAGCTCATGTAACCGAATCTTGTCCTTTTCCGTGAAACTCGTCATCTCCGGATGCGCACCAAACATAGACTTTGGAACTCGAACTCTCTTTTCGGAAAGTTTTCTTATTGCATCATCGAAATTTTTCGAGCCTGTTTCCTCCTTCAATGCTTTTAATCCGTAACTCAGTACATTTTACGTAATAGGTATATTCAGTTTTTCCCAATATGTCTCTGGTTTTCTTAGGTATTTCGGAGGTAATCCATTCATTCTGTATTTTAATCTTGTAAATTCGTGATAGATGAATAAGGACACATTGGGCGTATATCATTTCAGCAGTGAATTGTCTGCGAGGAGTCTATAAAGCCGGTAGTAAAAGACCAACGCAATAAAGTTTATGAACATCCAGCCTTCCATCTGATAATCGTCTCTCATATAGGTTCTGTCAGCATTGAGAACGTTCTTGAAAGCATCAAACATAATCTCTATCTCCATTCGGCTTTTCAGCAGATTATAAATTCTCTCCCCCACTTTCGTCCAAATCGGTAATGACTGCTATCGTACCCATGCGATGCTGATTTTCAAAGAAGTTTTCAAGTGCTTTGGTATCCTTTTTCTCTATTCTCGAAAGGTAATCCTCCTCCTC
>QMVO01000155.1 GCA_003661125.1 Methanosarcinales archaeon | reverse complement strand
GTTAGGGTTGTCAATAAATGGGTTCAGAATGATTGGAGAGAAGGTGAGAGGAATTGCAGAAATTTGTCATGGGAAAGAGATAGATTTGATCGCATCGGGTTACAATGAAAATGTGCTACCTTTTGCATGGCTCGCCTTAATCTCAGGTTTGGCAGGGCTGGAAATAGCCATAGAAGAGCCTGAGCCAATACCCGAGCGATACAAAAGGGATTTGGCGTTAGTTGATACTGTGAAGGTGGTGAGGGAAGTCAAAGCGAACCTCAAAGATTACTGGGGCTGTTTTGGTTAGCGCCTCCAATTTTCAGGAAGCTCCCCCAATCTGGAGCCTCTAACTCCGCTGAGCGGAAGGTGGGCTGCGGGAATTCCATCCAGTTTTTCCCGCTATTCCCTACGGAGGTAGCTTCTTTCTGATTTGAGGCGCCCCTTATTTTTTAATTGCGACTTCTAATACGTCCCCGATAAACGTGCCAATTATAAATATGACTACAAGGATTATTACCGTTATGAACATCCCGATTGCAGTTGCTGCTGAGTATAACAGTCCTCCGATAAAAAGCCCGATAAATCCAAAGATTATTCCAAGAATAATGCCATACATAATTCCCTTTTTGAAAAGTTCCCATCGCTTTTCCTTTCCAGGTTTCACGTATCCATATATTAATCCAACAATAAACGCAAGTATCTCAAATAACATTTTTTCATCTCCAAAAATTCTATAAGTGAAGGTTCTTATAAAGTTTTCTATTTTTCTGTTTTTAATATAATCAAACTATGGAACAAAGAACGATTAACCAAACTAAAATATCCCTAATCCAAGGTGATATAACCAGGCAAGACACAGATGCCATCGTAAATGCAGCTAATCCGTCCTTGATGGGCGGGGGCGGCGTAGATGGAGCTATTCATCGAGCAGGTGGAAGGGCTATTTTGGAACAGTGTAAAGAGATTGTTTCAAAGCAAGGAAGATTACCAACAGGGAAAGCGGTAATAACCTCTGGTGGGAATCTAAAGGCAAAGTATGTGATACATACTGTTGGTCCAATCTGGCAAGGTGGAACAAAGAGCGAAGCCGAACTTTTGACCAGTGCCTATCAACAAAGCCTGAAACTGGCAACCGAGCATAATTTAGAGAGCATTTCTTTCCCTTCTATAAGCACTGGTGCTTATGGTTATCCGGTCGAAGAGGCTGCGCAAGTGGCAATAAAGGCGGTGGTTTCATTTCTGAGAAAAGAAGCGACCTCAATTAAAGAAGTGGTGTTTGTTCTTTTTGATTCGAGAACCTATGAATACTACCGCTCTGCTTTGGAGGAAATATCAGAGGAATACAATGCTGAAAAATCAGCTATATGAAGAGGACTTAGAGGAAATTGTAAAAGGAACTTTTTTAAAAATAGGGTAGGGATAAGGGAAAATAAAGAAGAGGAGGTGCTTGATTTTGGCTGTGGTTCAGGAACTTATACAATCCCTTTGGCTGAGATAATTGGGCAAATTTTCAATTAGCAGAAAAGCACGTTGAAGACCTTGTTCATGATGATTCTTATGTTGAAAAAGGGGAGATATTGAATTTTAAGAAGTCGTGTTAAGCTCATTTAACAGGTATAACCTCTCCAGTATCTATGTTTAATTCTGCTTTTGGCAGTAGTTTGGTTCCGCACTTGCTACAATATTCATCACTGAATCTTCCAAGCTCTCCACATTTTGGACATATGGGCTGAGCTGTGATGGAAACTGTGTCTGCTTGGTCTTCACTCCATTCTTTCCAAATTTCTCTGGCGATATTCGCCATTTCAATTGCCTCTTCTTTATCCCAAGTTTTATATACCCATTCTGTTTCGCCGAAGAAAAAGCCTGCGCGCTCAAGTTCTGCGTCTATATGCTTCAGTTTTTTTCTTTCCTCTTCATCAACCTCAAAGTCTTCGGTATCAAAGAAGTCAGGGATGCCAAAAGGTGCATTTACCCAGTATCTTCTTTCGGTTTTCATTTATCTCAATAGTTTTTATATATCCTGTTTTCTTAAGTAAAAGATAGTTTAAAAACCCAACAGAATTGTAAAGAAATTCCGATTAAACGGATGAAAAGTAGGTAGAATGAATATCGAATACAAACCAAAAATCACGGAATTGCCACTTGAGGAAAGACCGCGAGAAAAACTCAAAAAATACGGTCCCAGTGCATTAAAAAACTCAGAATTATTAGCCATAATTTTAGGCAGCGGGACAAAAAAGGAAGGTGTTTTAGAGATTACAAATCGAGTAATGGAAGATTATGGGAATGAAGCTGTACTTAACGAAACGAACGTTGAGAAATTAAAAGAACTTTTGAGTTTAAATGAGGTGCATGCTTGCCAAATAATCGCAAGCTTTGAACTTGGAAGACGGTTCTTCTCTGAGACGAAAGAAGTTTATATAAGAAATCCAAGTGATGTCTTTAATTATCTCAAGGATATGAGGAACTTAAACAAAGAGCATTTCAGGGGGCTGTATTTAGATGTGAAGAACAAAATTATCCATGATGAAGTAATTTCTATTGGAACTTTGGACAGGAACATTGTCCATCCAAGGGATGTGTTTCATCCAGCGGTGAAGAGCTTTTCAGCCGGGATAATTTTAGCCCATAATCATCCTTCAGGTGATACAACTCCAAGCGAAGAAGATATTGCAATTACAAAAAGAATGGTCGAAACCGGAAGGGTTATGGGCATTGACATCGTTGATCATATTATAATAGGTAAAAAGGGGTTTACAAGTTTAAAGGAAGAAGGGTTGATATGATAAGTGAGGATGACGCTAAAACATTGATAGACGGGCATTTAAGCTCTATAGGTTGGGATATAACAGATTTTAATACCGTCAGGAAAAATTGGTCTATTAGTAGGCTGTTTCCAAGTGTTTCTATACCGACAGATGAAGGGAGGAAAAGACCGGATTACACGATTATTTTAGATGGGCAACCAGTAGCTCTGATAGAAGCCAAGCGTCCAGGAAAAGACTTACTTGGTGCCTTAGAAGAAGCAAAAATCAAAGCCGAGATAATCAAAAGATATGCTAAAGTGGACATTGCACTTATTTTCTCCAGTGACGGTAAGGCATGGCTTAGAAAGAATTTAAAGGAAAGGACATTGCCGGAAAAGATAAATGAATTTGTCTCGTCTGAGGAATTGAAAGAAATCGTAAATCCCGAATCAGAGAAATTAAATCCAAAGTACGGCCTCAGGGATTATCAAAGAATAGCCATTTCTCAAGTGATTTCCTCGGTTCTCAGCGACAGAGATAAAATGTATATTCACATGGCAACGGCATCGGGGAAAACAATTGTTGCATGTGCCCTTGTTGCAAAACTCTTTTCTATGGGTAAGATTAAGAGGGTTTTGTTTATGGTAGACCGTGATGCACTGGCAGACCAAGCGGTTAGGAAATTTAAGGATGCAGTAGGGGAGCACTATGAAATTAAACGATTGTCGTTAGATTCAGAAGATAGATTTGCTGATGTGTTGGTATCAACGGTTCAAATGTTAGCGACAGGCGATAAATACTCGTTATATTCTCCCGATTTCTTTGATTTAATCATATTGGATGAGTGTCATCGCTCTTATTTTGGAGAATGGCATGGAGTAGTGGAGCATTTCAGGAAGAGCGATAAAAAAGCAATTATTTTGGGCATGACTGCCACGCCTTCTGATAAAGAAACGGTTAATACCGATAGATATTTTGGACCGCCGGTTTTTAGATATACATATAGACAAGGTGTTTGGGACGGAAGATTAGCAGATACGGTTTACTACAAGTTCAAAACCAATTTGGACGTCTACGGTGTTCACGAGTTAGGGTTTGATTTTGACCCGGAAGATTTGGGAAGAGCAGTGGATGTAAATCAAAGGAACGAGTTGATAGCAGAGAAATACTTTGAAGTGATTGACTTTAAAAGAACAAAGGAGTTGAAAAAGGCGCTTGTCTTCGCCGCAAGCATACAGCATGCAAATAACTTGAGGTATGCTTTTATCAGAAAATACAATGAACAGATGGGGCGACCAGTTGACGATGCGGAAGCGGAGAAATTTATAGTTTCAATTCACACCGGAATCCCGGGTGCAAAAGATTTAATAAACGATTTTCAGAGGATTAAAGGTCCTGTGCAGATTGCTGTTTCGATAGATATGCTCTCTACCGGAATTGACGCTCCTGACATAGAAGTGTTAGTAATGGCAAGACCAACAAAATCAAAGGTTCTTTACGCACAGATGAAGGGTCGAGGGACAAGGAAATGCGAAGAAACAGGGAAAGAGAAATTTTCTCTAATTGACTTTGTTGATACATGGACTTTTGAGGAGGAGATAATAACGAATGAGCAATTGGAAGAGGAGGAAGAGAAGCAGTGGGAAGCCTATGAACCTGAAGAAACGAGAGTGCCAATTACTGAAGCAGAAGAGCCAAGGGAAAAACGAGCAAAGTATGAAACTGGAAGAGAAGTCAAGAAACGAGAGATGGTCATTCTCGACATGCCGGTTTGGTTAGAGTATTCTGAGGTTATAAAACCAGAAATGCTCCATGCATGGTATTGGGAAACAAATCGAACTTCAATTAAAAAGTGCTCAGGACAGAAAAAATGTGTGCAGTAGATTCGAGCAAGCGGTTCTTTCATGGAAATATCTCAAGGGTGATGAAAACGTGTCTGAGTCTTATTTAACATCAATGGGGTTTGATTTACAAGCTCTGAGAAGCATGTATGGAGAGCCAAAAGCCGAGTTAAACGATTTTGTTCAAGTTGCCCTTGGCAAGAAAAGATTTCCAACGCTTGAGGAAAGGAGAAGAGAAGCGATAAAACGAAAAGTTGTTGATGAAGGATATAGCGAAGATGCAGCGGATTTTATTCTTATTTTATGGGACTTCAAACGAAGGAATCCGGGAATGACCACAGAGCAATTTTTTAAAAGTGAGTTGGTGAGGAGAAAAGGCGGCGTTGGAAAAATAAAACAAATATTTGGCGATATTAAGAAGTTTTGGGAGGTTTATGAAGAGGTAAAGAGTTAGAAATTGGTTAGTTTTTAAATATAGAAAAGGTGTATTTGTATAGCTACCCTTTATTTTAAAACTTTCCATGCGATATTCTTGCAATAATGGTTAGGGTGGTAATCCATCAGCGCAACATTTGGAGTGGAAGCAGGGGTATTTAAATATAGCATC
>QMVO01000154.1 GCA_003661125.1 Methanosarcinales archaeon | reverse complement strand
ATCTTGTGAGGGATTACCACTCGCTGCAATTCCTCAGATTTAAAGGAGATCTTGAACCCTTTGCATTTCTTGTTACTACATCGCTGAACATGTTCTCTGACCCAGTATTCCCCATTCAGGGACGATTGTGATCGAACCTCCTCACCAAACGCGACCCGCAAAAGGGGCATCGCTTCATGCTTGTTATTGTTTCTATCTGTCGCATGGTTGTTGAGGTATTAGTTTAATATGAATCTATGGTTAATACTGAACGAGAGTTCCATCCACCTTCGCTTTTTTTACTGCATACTTAAACGCCAATAAACCCAGCGGAACCAGTACAACTGAGAATGCTACCAGTGCAATTATATCTGGAGCAAGGGCATGCAGCGAGTATCCCTGCAGAAGTGCATGTCGCATCCCGCTCAGCGAATATGTAATCGGCAAAATATGCGAGATATTTTGCAGCCACCCCGGTAAAACCGCAATTGGAAAAAATACTCCACCAAAGAGTTCAGATGTGCTCATAAATAGCATATTTATCGGGTCACCTCTTTTGAGTATCATAATGAAACTTGCGGAGATTATGCCAATACTGCTGAAGCATATTATTGTCAGAACCAGAATAACCATGGCGGCAAACAGATTTGCATCGCTCATGTCCGCACCCAGCAAGAAGACACCAATCAAAAGATATACCAGAACTCTAAAAGAAGTAAAGATAAAACTCCAGAGCGCAGATAGGGTTATTATTGTTGAGGTATTAGTCGGGGTTACAAGCATGGCTTCTAACGTGCCCATCATCTGCTCATCTCGAATGCTTTCCGAAAAGCCCCTTAACGCTGTCATCTGATAACCCGAAAAGGCTATCCCTATCAGTACAAAGGAGAAATAATCCCCGCCGTATGGTTCAAGGTATTGCGCCCCCGCACCTCCAATCAGCTTGGCAACAAAATAGAAGGTCAGAATCGAGAAGAACATAAAGAACAGTCTCAAGAAGAACTCGAATTTATAACTTGTTGCAAGTATCAAGTCTCTTTTTATAAAGGAAACCGCTTTTTTATATATCAAAATCTTATCCCTCCTATTCTACCTCCACGCATCACTCCTCTTCTCCCTTCACGCATCATCCTTCTACGTTCCGGGTAAGGATGCTTTTGCGCTACCTCTTCCTTGAACTCTTTGCCCGTGTAATGTAAAAATACATCATCCAGTGTGGAGTTGGGTTTGGTCAACTCACTTTTCAGCTCTTCCGGACTTCCAATCACCCTTATTTCGCCTTCGTCAATAATCGCAATTCTGTCGCATAACTGCTCTGCCTCGCCAAGGTGGTGAGTGGATAAAAAAACGGTTTTTCCCTGCTCCTTTACAATACGCTCTTTAATAAATCCTCTTAAATTCTGTGCCGCACCAGGGTCCAAACCCTTGGTTGGTTCGTCCATAAACACAACTTCCGGGTCGTTCAGCAATCCACGTGCAATCGCCATTCGTTGTTTCATTCCGGCAGAATAGCTTAGAAACCTATCATCTGCTCTATTTTTTAATCCAACAATATCTAATAGTTCATTTACCCTTTTTTGTGCATCAAAAGAATAAAAATTGTGAAGAGAAGCGAAAAATTTAAGATTTTGTTGCCCGGTGAGTCTCCAGTAAAAACTTCGTTCATCGGCAGTGATAAAACCAATAGATTCCCTGACCTTTCCACTATCTTCTGCGATGTTATACCCGTTTACGTATGCAGTTCCTTCTGTGGGTAAAACCAGCGTACACAATAACTTTATTAGCGTGGTCTTACCCGCTCCATTTGGCCCGAGGACGCCAAACAATTCCCCCTTTCTGATTTTTATGTTCACTTTCTTTACTGCCGTTATCTCATTTTTTCCAAAGGGATGCATGAGAAACTCGGTAAATCCTTTTTGCAGTGCGAACTTCTTCGTTAGGTCATACGTTTCAATAGCATATCCCAATATATTTCATCCTCCTATTTTTAATTGTACATAAATAAAGTATAACTTCCCTCCATTTTATATTATGGAAGAAGTGATGGTCTCTTCTTTCATCCACCTCGTTTTTCTTCTCTTCTATATTCAGGTTACACTGGAAGCACCTGTTACGTCTTACACAAAACTGGTCAGTTTTAACAGGAAAGTTCTCTTTTGAGACGTACAATAAGTGCTTGCTACTTTTTCGTGGCGTTACACAGCTCTAATTTGCATACAGCTCCCTCTGCGCGTACCACTGCACAAATCCGACAAATTCTCGCGATAAGGTCATCCACGGAACCATGCACGAGGTCGTCAGCAAGTTTTTTTATCTCTTCCTTCGCATCCTCCTGAAAATTGAGCTTTGAACCCCTTTTCTTTGATGTGTATTGCGATACCGCAGCCTGCGTAATCCCAAGCGTTTTAGAGATTTCTTTTTGGGATAACCCTCTTTTAATCAGCTCTTCTGCGAGTGCCGCCCGTATGCATGGCAATACTTCCCACACTATTATCTCACAGGGGAATTTCATCTTACCCAACCTTTTTATATAACGATTGTTATTATTTTAAATAAGAGGTGATAAAGAAAATGTGGGACGAGGTAAAAAGGGTAATAGAAAAAGAGATTAGTCCGCTTTTAGCGATGGAAGGCGGCAGTATAGAACTTGTGAGCGTGGAGGATGGCACGGTGAAGGTGCGGTTGCGTGGTGCATGTGCCGGATGCCCGATGAGTCAGTTCACACTGGCGAACTTCGTCGAAGCGACGCTGAAAGAGAAAATTCCAGCGGTAAAGGAAGTAGTCGCGGTAGATGACTTCCGGGAGAGATTTGAAGAGCTGGGGAAGAGGTGAGGGAAATATGGAATCAAAGAAGAATTAAGTAAACAACTCCAAAGAGGATTTAGAAGTAATTTCATTTAAATCTCACCCCTCATATCAACAACTCGTACTGCCTTGCCCTCACTCCTCGGCAAGCTTCTGTACTCGTGAAACTCGATTCTTGGTCTTATAATAATCTCGTCCTGGATACTTTTAGTAATGTCTGCTTCAAGTTTTTTCAGCTTCCGCAGATCGCCATCAAACATTTTAGGATACAACTCTACTCTCACCGTCAATGAATCAAGACACCCTTCGCGCTCCAGGACGATTTG
Organism: Methanosarcinales archaeon; assembly: GCA_003661125.1. Taxonomy (GTDB): domain Archaea; phylum Halobacteriota; class Syntropharchaeia; order Alkanophagales; family Methanospirareceae; genus QMVO01. The sequence continues at coordinate 2,089 of QMVO01000154.1, read as the reverse complement.
ATAATTTGCGGCAACTTCAGGAAAACTCATCAGAACCTCCTCTATCCGACTTGGGTATAAATTAACACCTTTAACAATGAGCATATCATCACAGCGCCCTTTTATACGTGAAATCCTCACATGGGTCCTGCCGCAAGAGCATTTATCGCCTTCATCAACGATTCTGGCAAGGTCCCCAGTTCGATACCGGAGGATGGGCATTGCTTCCCTGCTTAATGTAGTAATAACCAGCTCTCCTTCTTCCCCAGGGGCAAGTACTTCGCCGGTATCTGGGTTAACGACTTCGAGAAGGTAACTGTCTTCCCAGAGGTGCATGCCACTTTTTTCTTCACACTCAAAGGCTACTCCGGGTCCGTTAAGCTCAGACATGCCGTATGAATTAAACACATTTATATCATATATGTCTTCAATCCTCTGCCTGGTCTGCTCCGAATGTGGCTCAGCACCCACAAAACCGATGCGCAAATCGAACTCCTTCGGGTCGAACTCCTCCTGAACCATTACTTCGGAAACATACAGAATGTAAGAAGGCGTTGCATGGAAGACCGTTGTATTGAAATCCTTCATCAATTGTATCTGACGTTTAGTATTGCCGGCACCTGAAGGAATGGTCAGCATACCAACCTTCTCAGCGCCGTAATGGAGTCCCAGACCGCCGGTAAACAAGCCGTAACTGATTATATTCTGGAAGACGTCCGCCTTACATGCCCCTGTCATAACGATGCATCGGGCAACGAGGTCAGACCAGGTCTCGATGTCCTCTCTTGTATGGAAGATGACGGTAGCCTTCCCAGTAGTGCCTGAAGAGGAATGCATACGCACGATTTCTTCCTTTGGCACGGTTACAAGACCGAAGTCATAATTAGCGCGCAGGTCATCCTTTGTGGTGAACGGGATCATGGAGACATCCTTGGGCGTAGTGAACAGAGATTCATCTATATCTTTCAGACGGTTTCGGTAGAAGATGGATTTCTTGCACCGGGCGACTGTATCCTTCAGCCGCTTAACCTGCAATTTCTCAAGTTCATCGCGAGGCAGCGTTTCAATGTTTTTATCCCGGAAAGGCATAGTTATGTATGATTTATGGGCATAGCAGCGATCCTTAGTTCCCAAGTGCTCGCGCAACTCAGTACAGTAAGGAACGCTGACGGGCTTATCTGCCGGGTTCGGAATGAGTCCGGGAGTTTCCCCGTCGCTATGGCCGCTATGCCCATTTACACATTTCTATTTTTCTATTATATTAATATATAAAGCCGTCAAAAGGCGAAATAAAAACTTGATGATTTTGTTTTATATAGCAGGGTTTGATGCTAAGGAAAATTGCCGAATCCCAAAGATTTTGAGCAATCATTCCCCTTCCATACTTTCCGCAATCCCATTAAGCAAAGTTGAAAGCTCTTTAAGACTTTTTCCTGCTTCTATCCGTTCATCCGGTGACATTTCCAAAGGGTCCTCTTCTATTATCGAAGAGAGCGCCTCCCATTTCTTTGCAAGGGCGGCTGCTTTATCTATTAATTCAGGATTATTCTCTATTGCCGAAATCACTTCACGGTTGTCGGCTCGAAAAAGCTTTCTCATAAGTCTATCTAACTTACTCAGTTCTTTTTCTCTTTTCTCTATCTCCCCCAGCATCACGAGCATATCACCAAAGCTATTCAAACCATGCGCTATTTTCCCAAACTCATCTTTAGAAAGTTTAGGCTTCCTCCTTCTCCTATCCTTCATAGCTTTACTCCCTTACCATCATCTTCAACTCTCTCACCAATTCCGCCCTTACGCTGTCTTCTCTGTTACCACCACACACCATACCCCTAACACCTATTATGTCAGGTCCTATCTCCTTTATTGCGGAAACATCCTCAAATTTTAGCGAGCCCGCAAGAGCAGTCAGCAGTCCAAGCGCTTTCGATTCCAAAACGAACGTTTTGAGCTCTTCCGCACTCAGAAATTCTAACGTTGACTTTCCGTCCTTTATACCGGTATCTATCATTGCCACATCTATTTCCACTTCTGCTCCTATCGCCATGATTTCAAAAGGTGAAATCGAATTTATTCGTTTGTAATCAGCATAGAAAGCAGAAACGACTTT
>QMVO01000153.1 GCA_003661125.1 Methanosarcinales archaeon | reverse complement strand
TTGAGCAGGAAATTATTGTAGAGGCTTTGGATAAGTCTTTTAGGTTAGAGGAGTTTAGCTTGGATAAAGTTGATGAGCATCTTTTTGACTGGGAAAAAGGGGGTATAACAGATCCTATTGGACAGTTAGCAGGGTGGATTGTGGATACCCTTAGCGGAGCGATAAGCGACTTAGCATCAGATGTATGGAATTGGCTAACGACAATACGGGATGGGATTGTGAATGCAATTTCATCTGTGATCACATCCGTTCAAGATGCTCTTTCATCAGCAATCTCAGCGGTTGGAAGTGTTGTAGATACGATTTTAGCATCTTTGGATAGCTTCATATCATACGTAGAGGGGGCTTTTGCATCGGTTCAGGAGGCTATATCATCAATAGGGGCTACAATATCGGGGATAGTCAATGCGGTTCAGAGTGCAATCAGTGATTTCGCAGCGTCAATATCGGGATATATAGACACATTGCGGGCTTGGTTATCTGATGCAATATCGAATATTACGCAAGGACTATCCGCAATAGCTACACAGATCATATCCGCAGTTGAAACAATACCAACAGCACTTGAAGGAGCAATAGCAACCTTGAAAGAGTGGTTTAGAGATGCTTTTACAACAGTTGCAACTACTCTTAGCCAGTTTGGCACAACTCTTTCATCTTTTGCAACGAGGGTGTTAGATACTTTTGAAGAGTTTGGAGCGAGCTTATATGAATTCATTACTACAATCAGAGATGCGATTACTCAGGCGTATGGAAAGTTCAGAGCTTGGGTAGGAGAAAGAATAGAGCAAATATGGCAAGGGCTAAAAGACGTAGGGATGGCGTTATCGGGGTTCATAAATCCGATAGTGGAGATCAAGAATTGGATATATGAGAAACTTGCGGGGATCGGGGAGTTTTTCCAATCAACAATTGAATTCTTTGCGGGTATCAAGGATAAAGCGATAACGTTCTTTGAGAGGGTGGGCAGTTTCTTCGTGGATATGCCACGTTTCTTTGAGGAAGCAAAGGATAGGTTAATAGCGGTTGGTCATACGATCTGGGAGGCGATGATAGGCATAGGGCAAAAAGTGTGGAGTGGTGTAGAAAAGTTTGGAAGTTGGATTAAGGATTTGTTTATAGGAGTAGTAACCAAGCTTACAAATGCAATGCTATCTACTGTTGAAACAGGTATATCATCACCCCTCTCGGTGATTTCAAAGAGGATTAAAAGGCTACCAGCAGGAGTAGGTGAAATTGATATTCTTTCACACATAGCGATGGGATATAGCATAGAGGCAGCGAAGCAAATGGCAGCGGTAACGGCAATGGAGGCAGCAGGGGATGCAATAGGGGATCAAGAAGTTTCAGCAGAACCTATAGGGCTTGGAACAAAAATCAAACTCAAGCTTGGTTCATTCTTGAAGAATGCTGCAAAATTCTTAAAAGAAGTGGTGTTAGATACTCTCAAGATTTCTTTCTTTGGAATGGCATTTTGGACGGTAGAACCTGTCAAATTCTATACACGGAAGGCTTTACGGAACATTCTACCTGTAGAGTTACCTACAATCCATGACATGATAGAATATACAAGGCGAAGGATGCCAACGAGAGTTTTCACTAATTGGTTAGAGAAATCAAGGGAGATAATGGAGTATAGAGGCTATAACGATGTGTTTATAGATGCCACGTTTACGAGTATAGATGAATTACCACCTGAGTTACAAATCAAAATAAAGGATCGGTTTGGGGTAGATAGACTTCTTCCTACGAGTGCGGTATATGATCTACCCACAAGTTCGGACTTTTGTAGGATGATGGTTAGGGACATTATCAAGCTTGATGGCTTTAAGAAGGCGATGTTAGCGAGAGGTATGATACCTGATATTGCGAAGATGTATTATCTCCTCCACTTTCGCTACCCTCCATTGGAAAAGTTGTATGAATTTGTGTGTAGGTGTGCAGCAGGATTTGCATGGGTGGATGCAGAACCAGAAAAAGAGGAAGACTTAGGTGTGAGAGGTGTAAAACCCACAACTTTAAACGTTATTTCTTCTGATCTTGGCAAAACATTCAACTTAGGGGAGGTAACAAACAAGATAGGAGAGTATGTAAAGAAATATTTGATACACTACGCAAAGTGGCATGATTATGCACCTTTTGCTTACGTTCAAGGGTTTACTGCTGATAGACTGATAAATCTTGATATGATGGCAGATGTGCCAATGCGGATCGACGGGAGATGGATGTATAAGTGGGGCATCATAAACGAGTATGATGTGTTTAGGATTGCTACGGCAAGGGGGATGCATCCAAGATGGTTAGAACCGATCACGGTAGCGGAGTGCATGAATGCGTTAGCGGAGGAGAGAACACTGGCGAGAACGGGAGTTATGAATGTGTTTAAGGAAGGTTTTGCAACGGAGAAAGAGATAAGGGAAGCTTTATCGAAGCTTACGACTGTGAAAATACTTGGGAAAGAGAGGGTTGTAAAGTTTTTGGAGGGTGAAAGAAAGCTATTGACCTTAAGGGCGAAGTATGATAGGGCTTTAGATATTTTAAGGGATTATCATAGAGATTTGGTAAAGGCGTATGAGGAGAATGTGGTGGAATGGGGGGATGTAACGGGGGCTTTAAAGAAGACTGCGGATGCTCTTGCGAAAGGATTGAGCATCAAGTTGACTCTTGATGGAAAGTATTATGAGTTGTATGAAGCGGTAGCGGAGAGCTTGAAAAGCGTATATACGATAAGGAGAATTCGGTATTGGCTAAGATACATGATGAGAACATTGCTAACGAGGTTTGAGCGGGGATACATTAGCGAGGATGAGATGAAGAAAATAGTGAATGAGATAAAGGAGTTTGCAAGTCTGACGGATGAGGAGAGGGATGCGATATTGGAAGTAGCGGAGATGCTGCTTACGGTGTTCAACAGGGAGATGGTGGCGAGAGGCATTTTAAGGAAGCTATCACGAGGGGTTATAACGACAGAGGAAGCGAAGAAGAAGCTAAAGGGGTTAGGGCTAAATGATGAGGTGATAGAAGGTTTAATAGAGTATCATGCAAAGACTTATACGCTTACTCTTGATCGGTTGATTAGCTATCAAGAATATGTGCCAATTCCAAAGAATATGTTAGAAAGGAAGATAGATACACTTGGTGTTCCTGAAGATGAGGCTAAACTAATTCCCGCTTACGCTTTTGCAAGAGTAGTAAGCTCAGAAGTGGGAAGAGTAGCGACAGAATTAGTGTCTGACTATGCGGAGGGACTAATGACGGAGAACGAGCTAAAGAAAGCTTTAGACGATCTGGCAACGATGGGGGGTAAGGTAAAGAGGGAGTTAGGGGTGGATTGGATTGTTTTAAGTCCTGAAGAGCGGGAATATCTCATATATCTTGCAAAATTGAGAAGGGCAAGGAAAGAAGCGGGTAGAAGGAGGAGGGGAAGCTAAATGCCGATGTTTAATTATCTCAAAGTAAAAACGGGGCAGGTAATAAGGAGTTCATGGGCAAATGAGTTGATAGAGGCGATACAGACGGTAGCGGAGAGGGGAGCGGTGGATTACTATGGTTATGTTCGCAAAGATCTAATCCCAGAAACGGATCTGGCTCTTAACTTAGGAATTGAGAATTTACGGTTCAAGGAGGTTCATGCGGGTTATGGATACTTTACATACGGGATATTTCCGCATATACACTTGCTCGGAATTAAGCAAAATTATCAAGCACCTGAACTAACGAATATCTTTGATCCAAGTTTGGCAATAATATTCGATGGGATAGCGAGGGTGAAGGCTACGCATGAATATGAATTCTATGCATATATGTATTGGATACCATCCGCAACAAAGGAGGCTATTTTGGCAGCTTTAAATGATGGAAAACCGATACCACCAAATGTGTGGAAAGAAATGGACTTCACGGTATCAAAGTCGGATAAGATCAATGTTCAAGTTAGCCCAAGCGGAAAAGTTACAATAGCTGTTTACAATATTCCTAAATAGGAGGTAGGGAAACGATGAATGAGCTATATTATGTGTATCCTGTGTATCAAAAGAACTCGTTTCACGTGATTTCTAAAGCTCATATTAGCTATCTAAGCTTAAAAGTGAAAGTGCAAGAAATAGATGAGAGTATTTTAGACAATATCATGTGGACGGGGGATAAGAGCATTTTGTTGCATCCTGTAGGCTATTTGCTGCTTGGAGATTCAGTAAGGATGTTCTATTCAAGGATAAAGCGATTAGATAGGCTTAAGAAGGTAGCAAAGCGATTAGGGGGGTTTGACACAGCGGATAGTGATGCTATTAGTCAGGTCTTCGTAAACGTTCTAAATGAGTTGGATCTTGTAATAGTGCCCTCAGAGTGGGCGAAGGAGTGTTATCTCAATTCTGGGGTGGATATTCCCATAGAGGTGCTACCACATGGGTTGAATAGCTCTTTTCTCAATAATTCAAAGGAAATAACGAATAAGACGATTAAGGAGTTGTTAGAGATCAAAAAGAAGCACGATGCAAGGCTTATTTTATTCTTTTTATGGCATTCGGGGTATAGAAAGGGTGCGGACATTGTGGCACAGGCGATGTCAGAAATTCAAAAGGAGCATGATAACGTGTTCCTTGTAGTGAAGACTGGAGATATTGTTGATACATATCTACATGATTTATTGAAGCTTAAGATGATTCATATAAAAGGGTGGTTGAGTGATGATGAGTTGAGGCAGTTGTATGATGTGTGCGATGTGTTAGTATGTCCATCAAGAGGAGGGGGGTTTGAACTGAATACCCTTGAGGGGGTATCAAGAGGTTTACCAACGTTAGCAACGAATGGTATGTGTTTTCTTGATTACATTGAATATATTATTCCCATACAGGCGTATGATAAAGTTGTGGTTCTTAAGGATAATCCAATACACATTGGCTATGGTTACGAGGTTGATATAAACGATTTTGTGAAGAAGCTACATGATGTGCTTGATAACATTCAATCATACAAGTTGAAGTTCAAGAAGTATTCAAGGCAGGTGAGGAGAAAATATGCGTGGTCGGTGATTTGTGAGAAGTTATATGAAATTCTTGATGATTATGAGTTTATATAGGAGGTGGGAGCATGGTGAAGCTAAATCTTGGTTGTGGGGGTGATATACGGGAGGGATATGTGAACATAGACGTGAGGAAGATAGAGAGAGTGGATTTGGTTCTTGATCTTGAGAGTGAGAGGCTACCATACGGGGATGGCACGGTGGATGAG
>QMVO01000152.1 GCA_003661125.1 Methanosarcinales archaeon | reverse complement strand
CTTTTATATTACCTTTTAGGAAATTTATCGCATCTTCATCATCTGTGAACAGGACCTTGTGGCATTCGGGGCATACATATTCGTTATCTATGCCGTCCACTGGAGCGGAATCATCTATGAACTCATACTGCTCATAACCGTCTCTACCGATTGTTAACTTGTATTCTTCCCACACCGCTAAATAGTTCCACAAATAATCTATCTCTTTACCACATTTCGGGCATTTTGGCATGATGTTATCACCTCCAAAAAATAGAAAAGGTGTATTTTGGGTTATTCTCCCTTCTGCTTTATGACCATAACTGGATTTTTACCCACAACATCCTTAATAGCTCCTTTAACCGCCTCTTTCAAAGCTTCTTCTCGCTTGTCTAGCTCTAATGTTAGTTTCTCGTTATCGGTCGTCACAATATCTATCTCAAATTTCTGGGCACATATTGGAAATAGTTGTTCAGAAGCTTCTAAATATAATGATGCCCCATCCGACGATAAATCTTCGCGATTTATCCACGCCTGCCCTTCCTCAGTTGTGATTATTATATAGTTTATCTCCGGTGGAGAAATGGTAAGACTCTGCAAGTAAATAATCCCCTCTTTAGTAAGCCATCCACTAACTCTGACAGTAAGCTTGTCATCTATCGTGACTTCTTTAGAGAAGGGTATTGGCATCTCTTCCATCATTTCCTCTATTACCTCCAAAAAATAGTGAAGAGGAGCAATCGAGTTATTCTTCTTTTTGCTCTATAACCACAACTGGTTCTTTGCCTGCGATGTCTTCAATAGCCTCCTTACTTAATCGTCTCTTTCAAAGCTTCTTCTCGCTTATCAAGCTCGAATATTAGTTTCTTGTTATCGCCTGTCATAATTTCTATCTTGAATTTCTTGGCACAGGGCAGAGATAGTTCAAAAGCTTCTAAATATGATGCGTTTCTTATATGGTACACCCATCCTTCTCCCTCACTCGTGATTCTTATATGCCATATCTCCGGCAAAAGAGCGATGATGCTCCGTAAGCAAATAGTCCCATCCTTGCTAAACCACCCGCTAACTCTGCCAATGACTATGTCGTCTTTTTTGATGTCTTCAGAAAAAGATATTGGCATCTCTTCCACCATTTCCTCTATCATCTCCTCTATCACCTCTTTTAGCATCTCCTCTTTTATTATATAGTTACGCGAATTTAAGAATGTTCCGCATGATGTGTTCCTTCAACTCCACTTGCTTCTTCAGTTGCTCGCTTGAGCTCTATAACTCTGCATACTGCTTTTTCCGTTTGACTGCTTCCTTACATTTATCGCACATATCGCCACTTTCTATCTCTTTACCGCACCTAGAGCATATACGTATATATGCTTCTCTGCACTCGATTATTCTATAATAAACATCGTATACCTCGAATCTGTCTGGTAGTGCCGAAGAATCTTGGTTTGAAACATTGGTGATATACAACGTACGAGCTTCCCAATCTATTTTATCTATCCTCCACCTAGATCTTCCCTTTAGTATCTCGTCACCAACCTGTAAATCTTTTGGTCTTACCGGCTCGACCTTCGCAGTCTTTACCACTTTTATTTCCATTTTTTCTTTCACCTCCAAAAAATGAAAATAAAATAAAAGATTATGCAAGTTTAAGAACATTCTGTGCAATGTGCTCCTTCAGTGCCTCCGCCTGCTTCTTCACTCGCTCAAGCTCCGTAACGCTTTTATGAGCCTTCTTTGCTTCTCTAATCAAATCCTTGAGGTTGCTGATTATCTTGGCCGTTTTGTTGTAAATCTCAATCACGTCCTGCGACATCTCCTTATACTTCGCAACCTCTTTCTTGAGATCGTTCAGTATCGCCGAGAGTTCGGCAGCTTTCTGCGCATACGGGTTCGCCACTGCGAGCACGACGTTCTTGACCGTTGGAATCTCGCCCGGGTCGGTCCAGAACACGTACTGGAGTATTGAGAGGTCGTCACCAGTCGCCTTCTTACGCCCGTTCATGTATGCAAATGCCTTTATCACCGTCGTTGACTGCTTCAACCGCCTGTCGCTGATCATTATCCCCTCCTTCTCCAGGTCCCTCTTGATACGGAGCACGTCCGATACTATCTCTGAAATATCGACATTCGTTGCATCCCACTGCATCTTCTCCAGCTCGTCGAGCGTTACTGTAACCGTTGGCTCGTAATTAGCTTGCAGAGCCAGCAACTTTCGCAAGTTCTGATAATCGCTGATAGGCTGTAGCACCTTCCTGAGAAGTAATCTGTCATACAGCGCCTGAAGCCCCTCTTCCTCTTCAGGGAGTTCGTTTGACGCACCGAAGAGGCTGATAAGCGGAACTTCAATGGGCTGGCTGTCGTTGTGGTATATCCGTTCGTTGATGATGCTGAGTAGACTGTTTAGAATCGCCGAATTCGCTTTGAAGATTTCATCTATGAATACTATATGGCTATCGGGCATTTTGCCTGCAGTGTTCCTCTGATACACACCTTGTTCGAGTTTCTTCAAGTCCAGCGGTCCGAAAATCTCCTCTGGTGTGGAGAACTTCGTGAGAAGCCACTCAAAGTATCGTGCACCCGCTATGTGTGATGCGACCGCTCTACACAACATTGACTTGCCCGTTCCTGGCGGTCCAAGCAACAAGCAGTGCTGACGGCTGAGAACCGCTGTGATTAGCATATCTACCTCCTCCTCACGCTCAATAAAAAAATCATTGAGCGCATTCCGGATTTTATCTATTGTTGTCATTTTACCTCCAAAAAAGAAAAAAGAGAGAGAAGAAAAAATTAATCCCACCACGCGCGTATCTTCTCATTGTAGAGATCGAGCTCATCAGGTTCTACCTTCTGCAGTATCGCAAATATTCGCAATGTCATCGCTTTCCTCTCTTCTGGAGTGAATCTTCTTTCCTCCTCGTCAGTGCTCGTTGTTCTCTGCTGCGTCCAGTAAGGAACGGTAACATACAATACCGGTGAGTTTTCTCGACCGAACGCTGCAGACATGATCAGCCCCTCGTTGTGCATTTCCCTCAGCGCGTCTGCCACGGCTTTTCCACGGAAATTGTTGTACGATTCTATCAGTTCAATTGCGCTCGCTAACTCCTCTATTTTCCTAGTCTCCTCAATTCTCGCATCGAGTAGCATCGGTGGCAGTCCGAAATCCTCACCATACATGACTTTGATTGCGAGTTCAAATCCATTTTTATATGTTATTTTTGCCATGGTTATCGCCTCCAAAAAAGAGAAAAATTAGCTTGCACGCCCTTTTTTGTTGAGCTTTATGCTCGCCCCTCAGCACTTTGCATCGATATAAAACGGATGCAAACCTTCCCAGCGGGTTTGTTTTTGGTTATCGCCGCTTTCAAGTGGAGAAGAGAGCATCTCTTTCAGCAACGAGATTCGCTGGTAAAAGCCCGAAGTGTGCTTCGATTTCTTGACCCTAAGCTTCTCGTAGTCCCAGTGGTGCATGATCTCGTGAAGCAAAGCATTAATCGCAGTTTTAGGGCTTACTTCCTTCTTCTTTACCGCTGTGTACCGGTAAATAATTATGCTCGTGTTAAAGGGCTCTCTACAATAACTACCAAGCGTCTTGCTGGTGGTTACGGTCTGATGAGAGTGAGGATTCATCTTGAATGTAGCGGGCTGTCTACCAATAAACATAACTTTTATTTGAGGTATTCTCAGGGATTTGCATATTTCGTTCGCCAGTGCCTGCAACTGCCTCTCGGTAATCCTGTCCTGCTCGCGATATTTCGCGTAAAGTTCCCTTGCTCTCTTGCTCACCTTCTTAACATTCAATTTGACGGTTCTTTTTGATTTCTCGTAGTCGTTCATTTATCACATCACCTCCAAAAAAGAAAAAAAGAATAACTGTGGTATGATAAATGTGTGTGTTCTTCCAAATGCTCCCTTGAAGGATAAAGAAGCTATGTGTATGAGGATCTCTGGCAATTGCTGTTCCCAGCCAGCACTCTCGTTTTGTTAGCTGCTAAAAAAGTCCTCAGCGGACGGTATATCGGTGAACAAAATTTGTGAGCATTTTGGACACACCAGAATTATATCATTAACGAGTTCGTGGGATTCTTTGTAATATTTGTTTGGGGTGTATTTATATTCCCGTATAGCTATAACAAGAGCTTTCAAATGGTTTATCTCTTCCCCGCATATTGGACAGTTTGGCATGTCAATCACCTCCTAACATATTTTATCCATTCGGATGCTCCCGCATCCAATTTATAGCAAATTTGAGTGCTTCTTTTTTAGTTTGAAATCTCCACAGATGCTCCCATCCATTCCGAACAAACCATGCATTATGTATCTCGTTGAAATGGATGGTAACATTGTCGGGGTATGCATTAGGATTTAGATAGACTATGTATCTTCTGGCTTTTAATCCTATTTTCCAATTTTTTATTCTCGATATTTTTACCACCTCCTATTTTATTTTTTCTATAAGAATATTGCCTTTGCGTGTTCTTATTTTGAAAATTCTGCCGTCTCTTAGAAAGACTACCAATGGTTGTGTAGCATACCTGCCATACCGATACCACGCCAAGTCTCTTATATCACTTTTGTTTATTCCTTTTTGTCTTTCTAATTCACTGAATACGACACCTGAAACATGTTCCATATCTGTATAGGACAGTCTTTTATAATTTAACTTCGCCATACTTATCAGCCCCTAACACAAATCAAAAGAGGTTGCTTAACCACTCCAAGATTTTTTCTTCTAGTTCGCTTATCTTTATGCCCAATATGTCGTTGAGCTCCAGTAGCATCTGTGCTCTACCAGTGTCTATTGCCCACCAATCTCGTTCTGTTGTATCTGCTCCTCCGTGTATGTAGTCATACAGCCTGTTGAGGAAGTCGTTTAGCCACTCTTCGTCCTCAGATAAGTCTCTGCCATCTTCGTTGTATATCTCTATGCCGAGTGCGTCTGCACCCACATTGATAACAGTTACTGCAAGCTCACCCATTTCTCTTTCCACTATTTTTGATATCTCCATAATATCACCTCCAAAAAGAAAAATAGGAGAAGAGAGATTATCGCATCTTACCATGTATCTCGCAGAAAGCCTCGCCCTTCAGGGCGGGGATGAATGCGGGTATGGAGGGTGATACCGATGAGACTTAACTCATCTCCTTCATACCCGTATCTTTTATATATCCTTTATATATAATAAAAACATAGATATAATTGGTGATACCGATGAGACGGACGAACACCTTCGACCTGAAGCCCGGTAAAGAAGAGGAAGCGATATTGCGCACGTGGGCG
>QMVO01000151.1 GCA_003661125.1 Methanosarcinales archaeon | reverse complement strand
TTTGCCGCATCATAGCATCTTTGCACCTGTTCCCTCGGTGTTATCGGCATATCTCGCATATAGAAATCAGGATGAAATACAAGAAGGGAAAACGGGATTTCCGGGTTAATATTTGCGATGAAACGCGCAATATTTTCCACCTCAAGTTCGTCTATATAGAAAGGCACAAGCAGAGTAGTAGCAGTGAGAACAGGCGGGAGAGAGCCTTCAAAGAACTCTTCTGCTATCAGCTCAAAGTTTTCGTAGGCTCTATTGTTTGGAACACCGCTAAGCGCGATACTTAAGTTGGGATTAAACGCTTTGAGGTCGAACTTTACGATTCCCCCACTTCTACGTGAAATCTCGGCTGCGTGCCTCACCAAATTCCTGTTGCCGCAACCATTCCATTCCCAGCATATTCTCACCCTTCTATCCTCTAAAATCCGCTCTGAAGCACGTATTGCAAATGGAAGTTGAGGTTCAGGGCTTCCACCAAAGAAGCACACGCAATATGCATCTTCTTTCCGCAGCACCTGAGAAACAAAATCTTTTACGCTTACCGCCTTAGCAACACTCAAATCCTTATGCGATGCATTCTGGCAGAAGATGCAATTGAAATTGCAGCCATAGAAGAATACCGCGATGTTCACCTTTCCGAACTGCGATGAGCCTGGGCAGAACCAGGCGGCGCAGCAGTTTGTCGGCAATGGGTCAATATATGCATACATTAATGCATGCTCAGGAGGCACTAAAGACCTTAATTTCCCGTTTATATTCTCTTTTAGCCCACAATAGCTTCTTTCACGGGCTTTCATCACGCACTCATTCGAGCAAAGCTTACATTTTATCCCGCCTTCGCTCTTCGGTGGATCCCCGGGAAGACCGTATTCGGCTCTTATCCGCTTATGTGCTTCTTTTGCGTAGTGGATTGCATTTTCTCTGCCTTCACGCAAGCAATCAACACAAACATGCAATGATTCGGATGCTTTTCGAGTTCCGCAGATTATGCATTGTTCCATATTCGTTATTTTATTATTTATTTTCCTATTCTTGTATATCTTCTACCCCTTTACTCGTGATAAAAAACTCGCAAAATATGTCTTCAGGCATGGATCGGTGCTTCTTTAAGATAGCTATTCTTTTACCATGCCCTTCTGCTGCCTTCTCGAGCTGCACGATTACCTTAGATAAGTGTTCAAGGGCATATCCTCCGGAAGGGCGTAAATTTCCATCCTCAATATCCATATACACCTGATTTGTTATTATGACTGCGAGGTCATACTTACGAGCGATTTCCAAAAGATGCATTATTTGGTTCGCCAGTATTCGTCTCAAATATGTGCTTCTTTCATCGTCCAGCGCCAAGCGGTAGAAAAGAGTGGCTGAGTCGAGAATTACGAGTGCAACTCCACTTTCTCCCTCCTTTTCTTTTATTACCTCTTCAATCTCATTTATGCATGACGTTTGCTGCTCGAAACTATGTGGCTCGTAAATGATAATCCTCCGTGCTATGCTTTCCACATTCTCTGAATTGGAACTGGCTATTTGTAAGAATCTTTCCGGAGAAAATCCTTCGCTGTCTATAAAAATTACCCTCTTCCCTTTCCTCGCACATTCTATCGCCACCTGAAGGCATACGTTAGTTTTTCCACTACCTGCCTCTCCATATAGCTGGGTAACGGTGCCGGATTCAAAGCCACCACCCAACAGCTCGTCTATGCTCTTGCATCCAGTACTATATTTCTTGGGAAGTTCCATAATTTACCAAACTTTCTAAAAAGAAGCCTTCATGACTCATGGAGACACCCATGAGGATGAAAATGGATTGTATGAAAAGGGGGAAATCCACCCTTTTATTTCACTTGCTTTTCTACAAAATCGCCCACAACTGGCAATTTATACATTTCTCCCTGATACGCCTTGAACATCAGTATTAACCAGAGGATTAGCGCCAAAATCCATATCAACGTTGAGATTGCCCATCCGATGAAAGGTATCCACACGAATATCCATCCAATTACCCATGCTATCACCGACAGTGGCAGAAACGTGGCGATAGACTGCATTGCGTGAAAACGAACGAATTTATTCTCTTTCTCAAGCACCAAAAAGACGATACCGGTTATCCATCCCAAAACATAGCACAGAAGTCCTGCTATATTCTCTTCCAAGCCCATAGATGTTTTTACCATTTTTATTACCTCCTTTTTGTTTTAGCCTCCATATTTATAGTCCCTTATCTGTATCTAATGTCGGGTATATATTTAAGTTTTGCCCTGATTTGATTTATTTCATCCTGAGCGTATACATGGATAGTGGTTATTAGCCACATTTCTATTTTAATAATAACTCCAATAGAAGCTTAATCTCTTCTCTTTCTTCCTTTTCGAGTTTTTTCTAACTTCCGCTGAGATTTCTTCTCCCCCTTAATTTCCTCATCGAGAACTCCAAAATCCTTCTCGTCATCTACTCGAAGAGTTTTTAACTCTTCTATATCTTCTCATCCTTGGTAAGCAAATACTCCTTTGCTACGAACATCACCACAAAAATTTCATCCTCCCTTTTTATGCTCTCAGCAAGCTTGTTCAACTCCGTAGTGTTCCCGTTGCCTCTTATTGCCGGGAATATTATCTTAAGTGGCTCGCCAACTTCTCCTCCTCTACCACTCTTATAGATGCCGCGCACGCCAGCGGATTGCCGCCAAAGGATGATGCATGCTCGCTGGTTTCAAATTCTTTTGCAAGCATTGCACCTATTGGAAAACCGCACCTATTGCTTTCCCCACCGTCATTATATCCGGCTCTATGCCCTCGCGCTCCTTACAAAACCATCTCCCGGCGCATATTTCCATAGTATTTTCATACCAAACGTGTTTACAGAATTATATGCATTACAAACAAAAGGCATAACACGCCTACTACGTCTGTTAAGCTGGTTATTAGTGGTATAGTATCGTTATCTGGGTCCATCCCAAATCGGAAAGAAAGAATTGCAATGTAATAGGAAGCAAGGTTAAGAAAAGTTGTACACAGAATGCCGCCCAGGAGAGAGATGGATAGCATTTTAACCAGGTTCGGTGTGGATATGCCGAGAAGAATACACACCATGTATGCTAATGCACCAACAAATGGAAATATAAATACGGAAAGGAGGAATATTACCAAGAAATTGGAGAAGGCAACCTTATCAGGAACACGCTTTGGATTCACTGTGCCGATGTGAAGCATAGAGGAAAGACGTGCACTTAATATACCGCTCAACGCATTATTTTCACCTAAAAAGGATGGGAGGATTACTAAAATGGCTGGAATGGCAATTAAACTCTCCAATCGCGAATCCAGTGTTATTCCGGCAAGTGTGCCAAGAACAGCACAGATAAAAAGCATCGGGATGCTCTCTATTAGAATGCGTCTTACAGCGGCATTGCTTCTTTTCATACCTTTTACGAGAGAGATAACCGCCACAAAGGTGAATAAAACTGACAACAGCGTGACGGGAGATAACCAGCCCCACCGAGTATTTAGCAAGTTCGAGTTGGACAATAGGACAGCAGCCAGAAACAAGGAAGGAATGGTTATCATGTCGCCAGCAGAGGTTATTATTGGTGAAGATATATTATCCAAATCCCACCTTCTGCGATAGCCAATAATGGACACCAGGATTGCAATACCAAGCAGAATGACACCAGCGATTAAGCCGCCGATTACCGAAATGAAAATCAAACCCGGAAGAGAAATACTCGGCAATCCAAATGCATCGGCTATAATTTTCGCCAGGAAGCCGAGGATAACGGAAAGAATGAGCGTGAGTGAAAGGGATGCGTAAGCATTTTGATATAACGCGCTTCCTTTTTGTAAAGTAGGGGAAAAAAGACCAAGATGCATAGAAGTTCCTAATCGAGAAACAAGTGCACTGTAAATGTTCCCACGCATGTCAATTGCAGGTGGAATAAGGATCATGAGTCCGGGGAGCAGTTGCAGCATATCTGTCATCAAACTCAGCCCAATTCCAGCCAGAAGACCGGTAAAAGAGCAGAATAGGAGCGAAAATGGAGCTTGTCTAAATAAGTCTGAAAAATTATGAAAAAAGGAGGCGGTATGACTGAAGGAGGACCTTAAGGTAAGAATAACGGTTAGTGACCGACCATTGTCCCAATACGAGGGCATGAGATTCTTTTGCGTTCTTCTCGTTTTTCGAAGTCTCATATTTCCCTTTACCTCCTTTCCTCTGCCAAAAGGTGTCTTGTCTCGTACTCATGCTTATGCCCTTTATCTTCCCCAAACTTAGGCTATCCGGGGGTTCAGCTTCGCTTTCGTTATCTCTTCCTTGCATAGACATCTTGATTTGATGGTAACGTTTTTTCTTATTTTACTCCATTCCTTTATAAAATAAACATAATGAGAATGTCCTCAGAGGAGAACAAACTGGAGGAGATAAGGAAGAAAATAGATGAAATAGATGCTGTGATTGCAGATTTACTTTTGAAAAGAGTGCAATATGCGAAACAGGCAAAGAAAGAGAAAGTACGAATGAACAAGCCTGTTAGGGATAGGCAACGTGAAAAGGAAGTAATAGAAAAGTGGTGTGCGCGTGCAAGAAGGAAAGGAAGTGGCGAGAAGTGGAATTTAAGTGAGGAGATGATGAAGAAGATAGCCACACTCGTAATCGAATATACACTTAAAAAGGAAATAGAAGAGGGCAATGAATGAGAGTATGAAGGCAATGATGGTTAGTACGTCAAAAGGAATCGTAATAAAAATAAGGAATTTTGAAATGCCGGATATCCGGAGAGTAATGGAAATAGAAGAGGAGTCGTTCCTGGATGGCGATGCCGGATTGTATCTGGAGTTATACGAGGAATGGCCAGAGGGTTTTTTAGTTGCAGAGAAAGATAATGAAATCTTGGGTTTCATAGTTCTGGTATTAACGCCGGAAGGAGAAGGGCGGGTATTCGCGCTTGCTGTCGATTCGGGATATAGAGGAAGAGGCATAGGGCGAGCTTTATTAAAAACGGCTTTTAATGTGCTAAGGAAAAGAAAAATAGGTTATGTACATTTGGAGGTGCGTGTAAGCAATCAAATAGCACGGAGATTATATAGAAGCGTAGGATTTATGGAGACCGGGTTCATTCCTTTTTATTACAAAAATGGTGAGGGGGCGATAGTAATGAGGAAGGTGTTGTGAAACCTTTTATTAGAGATAAAAGCGTTTTCCAACAAATTTTCATCGTTCTCACACAAATCAATGCCAACAACGATATGATAGGGTTCGACGAAAAAGTGTTAGCAAAGG
>QMVO01000150.1 GCA_003661125.1 Methanosarcinales archaeon | reverse complement strand
GAATATCTCAACATCTATTCAGAGTTCAATGGGGGTGATGGTAATGCAAAGTAATTTATGTGTGCATACAAAATATGAAAATATGGAGGAAATATACCTTTATCCCATTTGGGAATTTTTTTGGTTTGATTATTGCTGTTATCCTTATGCTTGGGAGTTTTTATCTTCCCTTCAAGCCAGCCTATCTTCACTTCCTCCCTCTCTTTTTCACCAAATTCCGGAACATACTGCTTTATGTCTATCAAAGGCGTGCCATCAATTGCATCTATGCCCTCAACCCTCAGTATATTCCCCCTCCTTTCAATTAACCTCACCACAGAAATCCCGATTGGATTCGGTCTATGTGGCGACCGCGTGGTAAATAAACCATGCGGTTCCGTATCCCAGGGTGTCCTTACGAGCAGCGAATAACCCTTTGATTTATGCAGCCAATACAGGACAATAAGATGAGAGAACCCTTCTATATCTTTTAAGCCGCCCTCATATTCCTTGAAAACCTCTATCTCTGCTACCAAATCCGATCTGCATGTTTGACAGGGGACCGATGTTTTATATGGGGAGTGAATTACGCCAATTTGCTTCAGTTCCATTTTATTTTATTTAAAGACAGTTGATTTAGAAGATATCCACCTCCGATACGCAATCTGGACATACTATCTTCTTTTTCACTGCCTCTCCTGTTATTCCTGGGGTTGTAATGCCCTTTATCCGGTGTGCAGGATGCGTATCCTCTATGGTTATTTCTATTAAGCAAGTTTTACACAGTGGGACACCACAGACACTACACGCCTCTGTTGCCTCTCTTTCTTTACAGATACCACAAAGCTTTGTCATCTTCTTCTTATTATATTATTAACACTTTTTGAAATATTTTAATTAAATACAAAAGTACGTACAAAGGTAAATATTAATAGAAATAACAAATGAATGCCTGGATTAAGATGCGAGTGCCTGTGCGATCTTCATTAGAACGGATAGAAGAATACAAACCCGGGAAATTGGTAAAGGGTGCGATAAAGCTGAGCTCGAATGAAAATCCTTTAGGACCCAGTCCGAAGGTGATAAGGGAAATAGTTGAGAGCATAGGAGAAGGGAAATTAAACCTGAGCGTGTATCCGTGGGAAAGGAAGGAGGAAGAGCTTAAGGACGAGATTTTAAGATATATCGGAGTCGGCACTGCTCGTAAGAGGAAGGAAAACATCGCAATAGGTGCCGGAGTAGATGGTGTTTTAGATACGCTTGTCCAGATTTTTATTGCGAATGACGCTGAAGCGCTAATACCCGTTCCTACGTTTTCTCTCTACGAGTCGCTGGTAAAAATAGCAGGTGGCACGCCAAGGTATATAAAAAGAAAATGGGGGGAGGACTTCAGCATACCCGTCGAGGGGTTGATCTCCGCATGTAACGAAAAAACGAAGATGATTTTCATTTCTTCTCCTAACAACCCGACCGGGAATTGCATACCAGAGGATGAAGTGCGTGAGATAATAGAATTAGTGCCAGAAGTAATGGTCGTTATTGATGAAGCGTATGTAGAATTTGCAGATTCTTCATTGCTGAACCTGGTGACGGAATATGAGAATGTCCTTGTATTGAGAACCTTCTCAAAGGCTTTTGGTCTCGCCGGGTTGCGAGTGGGCTTTGCAGTAATACCTGAATGGCTTGCAATCTATTATAATAAAGTTTCTATCCCCTTTTCCGTTAACAGCGTTGCGATAACAGCAGCAATTGCTGCATTGAGAGATAAAGAACATCTACGCAGGAGTATAGAGCTGGTGAAGCGCGAAAGACAGTTTTTGATAGAAAATTTGCAGCGGTTCTTCGAGGTATATCCCTCTGAAGCTAATTTCGTGTTCGTGAATGTTTCACCTGCGAAATCATCCGAGGTGTACGATGCGCTGATGAAGAAAGGGATAATAGTAAGAGACTGTTCTTCATTTAGAGGTGCTGGGGATTCTTTTATCAGAATTACTGTTGGCACAAGGGAGCAGAATGAAAAGGTGGTAGGGGCATTGAAGGGAATATCTTTGTAAATATGTGGCAGGCGTCTATCTCGTTACTCTATGCTCCTTTGCATCTAACAGTTACCTTAAAGAGAGATGGGCGAAGTGGAAGCGAAGAAGGAAAGGGTAACGAGGCGTGACCGGCATACGGTCTCTCTACTAGCGGACCATAAAGCTTAAAAAAGTTTTATCAAAAATGCTTCGCTGTTTCGCGGTCTGTGGGGCATGGGTGGGAAGTGGTAGAGAAGTATATATCGGGGCAGAAGGGGTTAGAGAAAAGGAATGACATACGAGGGGAGAAGGAAGAGGCAAGCGGTATAGTTATGAGAAAGCGGATACTGTACGGATGTCCTAAAAAAGAGAGAGATTAAGAAAGAAGAATGGTAGAAAATATAACAAATTTAAACCCAACACGAACATGAAAGAGAAATGGAGAAATTACGACAAGAATACGATGAAAAAATACGCGAACAACCTAAACTGATAGCAAAAAATCGGCTAAAAAGACGTTTAGAACGATTTGTATCATACTGGGAAGAAGATGAAGAATCCATTTTAGAGAGAGATGAAGAAAGAGAAAAAAAAAAACTTCGGGGAAAATTGTTTTGGATTGGAAATGACCTAAAAGAAGAAGTTAAAGAGGATAAAAAACTGTTATCTTTAACTATCGAAAAAGGAGTGAATGATATAGGAGATATTATCATAAACTTCTCAAACCAAATAGCACGTAGAAGTATCAGTGGCTAATGAGAATGTAGAGATCACAAAACGAATAAATCAAAAGAAGGTTGAGGAAGGAGATAAACTTGCGGAAAAAGCGAAAAAGCTTGTCGAGGAATTACAGCAAGATGAAAAATAAAGAATTTTGGTTGGTCGTAGTTATTGGTTTAGTAATAGTATTATCACTTGTAAGTTCTCCAAGAGTGGCAAGTGAATATTCTACTTTTGAAGACTATGAATTTGCAAGATGGGCAGTTGATAAATCATATACATATGGTACGTACTGCGAGTTGAAAAGTTCTGCTGCTAAGTCCAATGATTTTGATACTTGATTGAAATTGACCAATTCTATGTATCAAAAGAAATGCAACCTTTAAAAAACGAGTTCCAACTATTTTTACAATAAAGCTATTGGCTCATAACTGGGAGAAGTGGTATAATTCATCTTCTTATGATCCCAATGCATATGAAAAATCATTATGTATTATGATCTGGCTGAGGAACATTATAGTACTTTTTCTGATCTGTATGAAAACAGGCGCACAGCAAAAATTGCTTCACCATCTCCAGCTTATATCGCTTCACCAAGTCCAACTACTACGCCAATGCCCGGCTTCAACTTTTTGTTCGCTATAATTGGTGTATTGGCGGCAATATATCTGATAAAGCGAAGAGAGTAAGAAGAGAAAAATGAAGAAGAGGAAGAGAAATGAGAGGAGGCAAGCCAGAGACACATGGCGGATGCCCCGGAATTTCGTTCCGAGGTGGGAAAGCTGGGGCGGTATTGTTTATATTCACGATTGCATTTGGATTTTTCATTGGCAGCTTGATAGAAAAATAAAACAGTAGAGTTCCTCAATATCCATAACGCATCACAAATGATGCGTTAAATCTTGCTTATATCAAAATACTCCGCGATGTATTGAGCCCTTCCATCTATGGATTTGCCCTCTGCTATTCTATTTTTACATGAGTTACTGCAAGAAACGTAAAGAAGCGGTGCTGAAATTCAGTTGACATAAAGCGGGAATGGGAGGATTCCAGCATAAAAGATTGGTTCTTCATTACAACCTTTATATTATTATTGGTGAATATTTATATTATCTAGGGTAAATACAGGGTGATCATGTGACATGAGCGGGGGGGAGAAAGGCAATAGCTATTCTCTTGCTTTTGATATTCTTCTTTGCAATTTTAACTAATTCTCGCTGAACTGACTGACCTGAAAGAAATGAAAAAAGGATATATTACCGAAATATTCAGCTCTTTCCAGGGTGAAGGACCTTATGCAGGTAGGCGACAGCTATTCATTAGATTTGCAGGCTGTCCTCTCTCTTGCTTTTATTGCGACACTTCTTATGCAAGGGACCCCAGACCAAATCTTTGCAATGTCCTTCTCCCCGGTAAGAAAACCCGCTTTAAAAGAAATCCATTATCCACGAGCGAAGTAATGGATTATTTAACTGAACTACTCACTCCGGATGTCCACTGCATTTGCTACACAGGTGGCGAACCTCTTTCTTCCGTCGCGTTCGTAAAAGAAATAGCAGCCGAAGCAAAAATGATGCAGTTTAAAAATTTTATAGAAACGAGCGGTAATTCGGCAAGAGAATTCGCATCATTAGCCGATCTCTTTGATTTCGCTTCTATTGATATAAAACTGAGGAACCACGGAGCAGTGGAGGAAAAAGACTATGATGATCTGTATAGTAATGAGCTCGAATGCATAAGAATTGCTGTGGGCAGAGAAATAGAAACGATAGTGAAGGTAATAGTGGTGAAAAACACACCGGTAGGAGAAATAGAAGGAATATGCAAAGACCTCGCTGGTCTTGATGTACTGTTTGTGTTACAGCCTGTTACTGCTCCGGCGCAGCCCGGTACAAAAGAACTTTTTGAACTTTCAGAAGTGGCAGGGCTTTATTTACATCATGTGATGGTAATTCCTCAAGTGCATAACCTTTGGGGGATACACTGAAACTTATATTATAATTTTATAGTAAACGAATTTGCGCGTGTAATCAAGAAAGAGCTGGACTTCAGGCGGCGCATATCCATTGACCGGGCGAGCAATCTCCATTTTGCGGCATGGAAGGATGTAGAAGTATGAAACACAGGAATACCAAAGTCCACGCTTTCTCGAATCCTACATGACCTTCAGAAATATTTATTTTATCCTTTATCCTTTACGCCTTTCTGTATTGCCTCTCAAAGTAACACAAAGAACTTTTAGTATGCAATGCAGTTTCCTCTTGAACTCCTCCAGAGTCAGTTAGAACCAACTTGGCATTCGCTTCTAACTGCAAAAACTCAAGGAATCCGAGAGGCTCGATTAATTCAAATTTAGCTTGTTCAAGATATTTACTTTCCTTCTTGCAATCTCTAAGTTCTGATAAACTGCATCCACAATCGTATTTCCCGTGACAAAGTTTTGGGGTGCGCCCCTAAAAGTAGACACTAAGTTAAGAAATAAGAAAAAATGAAAAAGGGGTGCAAGATGAAAAGAAGGAGGAAATACACACGGGATTTCAAAATTGGTGTAATTAGAGAGGT